>JADIML010000119.1 GCA_017694765.1 Candidatus Scybalomonas excrementavium | reverse complement strand
ATACAATTTCATTAAATAATCCACTATTTACAAGTTGAAATGCAATAGTTGCACCAACAGCTCCACATCCGATTATGGCACATTTTTGTCGATTCATCTTATGAAAACCTCACTTTCTTTATCGATATCGCGAATAAACATTTCCTATGTTTCTCTAACATAGGATTCCCTTATTTCTATCGTTTTATTTCAATTTATTTCTTTTTCCATATTTTTCTTTTGGAACGTTTTTTCGTCACTCCATTCTTTTTAGGCAGCTACCGTAAGTTTTAAAATATCTCTTCCACTTAAAAACTGTTCTCGATAAACGCACTGACATTTCTTAAATTTATAAAATAATTTTTCGGCTTCTTCTGCATTTCCATAAACCTTCCAACAACCGACACACTTATAATTTTTTCCTTTATTTTCAATAAATCCAATAATGTCTTCTAACGGATAGCCCAAAAATACTCCAATTTCATGAGGGAAACCACAGCCTTCTTCAAATTGCTTTCCTAAATATTCAATACATTTTTGTATAGAAAAAGCTTCATATCCATAACGATGTAAAAATTGTCTTACTTCTGATTGCTGTAATATTTTTTTTAGACTATTTTTTCGGTACACATAAAGTAAAGCTGTACCATTACATGTTTTTATATTAGTAAGATAAACGCCTTTTTGATTCATTTGTCTATTCCAATACTTCAGATACTCTTCCACTTCCTTATATTCTTCAAAAAAATACCGAAATAGATTTGCAACTTTAATATTTGCAAGAGTTGGAGCACAATGTTCAATCAAAAGCTGTTCTTTCATGACTTTCACCTCTTTCCATTGAATGATAAGTTAGCATTAACTAACTCAAAGTTAAAAAGAAAAGAACTCTTTTGTTCTTAAATCACTGCGAAATCTTTTCTAAATTTTTATCAAATAAAAAGTTAGCTTAAACTAACTTTCATTATATTATCATTATACAATTGATTTGTCAACTATTTTTCTTTTTCTTTTATATGTTCACGATTTTTTCACAATTTGCTCAAATATTGACCACATTTTTCACTTATACTAGAATACATAGAGGGAACAAAATTCCTCTTTAAAACTTTTTCATATTACTTAAGCTCATATTCCATTTCTAATGGTATATTGAGCTTCTCCTCCAACAACAATTATATTCATATAAAAACTCCTTATTAAAATGTCATATTTTAATAAGGAGTTTTATTTTTTCCATTATCCTTACATACTTAGTATGTGTTTCTTTTTTTATTTTATTCGTCTATTTTTCTGAAAATCACTATTTCTTCTTTGGACGCATAAAGTCTTGTCCACCCATATATGGACGAAGAACTTCTGGAATTCTTACAGAACCATCTTCTTGTAAATTATTTTCTAATAAAGCAATTAACATTCTAGGTGGTGCTGCAACTGTATTGTTAAGTGTATGAGCAAAATATTTTTTGCCATCTTCGCCATTGACACGGATTTTTAAACGACGTGCCTGAGCATCACCTAAATTAGAGCAACTTCCTACTTCAAAATATTTTTTCTGTCTTGGAGACCATGCTTCTACGTCAACAGATTTTACTTTCAAATCTGCTAAGTCCCCAGAACAACATTCAAGTGTACGAACTGGAATATCCATAGAACGGAATAAATCTACTGTATTTTTCCAAAGTTTTTCATACCAATCTTTGCTTTCCTCTGGTTTACATACAACGATCATTTCCTGTTTTTCAAACTGGTGAATACGATATACGCCACGTTCTTCAATTCCATGTGCCCCTTTTTCTTTACGGAAACATGGAGAATAACTTGTTAAAGCATATGGAAGTTCTGCTTCTGGAACGATCTGATCGATAAATTTACCAATCATAGAGTGTTCACTTGTTCCAATTAAGTATAAATCTTCTCCTTCGATTTTATACATCATCGCATCCATTTCTTCAAAACTCATAACTCCTGTTACAACATTGCTACGAATCATATATGGAGGGATACAATATGTGAAACCACGACCAATCATAAAATCTCTAGCATAAGCTAAAACAGATGAATGAAGACGTGCAATATCTCCCATTAAATAATAGAATCCATTTCCTGCTACTCTTCTTGCACTATCTAAATCAAGTCCATTTAAACTTTCCATAATATCTACATGATATGGAATTTCAAAATCAGGAACAATTGGTTCTCCAAAGCGTTCTACTTCTACGTTTTCACTATCATCTTTCCCAATTGGAACGCTAGGATCGATAATATTTGGAATTTTCATCATAATCGTTTTGATTGTTTCTTCCAATTCTCTTTCCTGTGCTTGTAATTGTTCTAAATGTTCAGAAAAAGAAGTTACTTTTGCTTTGATTTCTTCTGCTTCTTCTTTCTTTCCTTGCGCCATAAGAGCACCAATCTGTTTTGAAAATTTATTTCTATCAGCTCTTAATGTATCTGCTTCCTGTTTGATGGATCTGTTCTTAGCATCCAACTCAATCACTTCATCAACAAGCGATAATTTATGCTCCTGAAACTTATTTTTAATGTTTTGTTTTACAAGTTCTGGATTTTCTCGAACAAATCTTAAATCTAACATGTTATTTCCTCCTTCATACTTCCCTTGTCTGTATACAATATATTTATATATCCATTCTTTCTTCTTCGTTATATAAATATGTTGTATACAGACAATTCGTTATAATGTCCATTATATTACATATCGAAAGAGATAGCAAATACAATTTGGTGTTTTTCTATACTTTTATTTGCTGAAATTTTTTATTGTTCCAAAATATTTTACATACTCCCTCACGTTGCTTCATCTAATTTTCTAAATGTCTTACTAGTAGTTATTACTAAAGTAAATAGAAACACCAGTAAACTGATTCCTAAAAAATGATTCACTTGCTCTTTTGTTATACTTTTTTATTTCAAATCTATCATACGTATTGTTCTAATTGAAAAACTCTCTTCCCAATTACGCAAAAAGGCTGATACAAAAATCGCTTTTTGTAACAACCTTACATAAAAACCTATTGATTTGCTAAAATTTTACCAATTCTATCATTCTTTTGATTCCGTTTCTTCTGTAAACACTGGCAGTTCTTTTTTCTTTAATAAGATATACATAAATTCTTCTCCTGTAATCGTTTCTTTCTCATATAAATATTTGGCTAATTCATGTAGCTTATCTTTATTTTCTTCTAAAATCTTTCGTGCTAATGTATGAGCTTCACGAATAATTTTTAATACTTCTGCATCCACTTTTGCTGCTGTATCTGCGGAACAAGTAAGCGAAGTATCTCCTCCAAGATATGGATTATTTACTGTTTCTAATGCCATCATATCAAACTCATCACTCATCCCATATCTTGTTACCATAGCTCTTGCAATTTTCGTAGCTTGTTCAATATCATTAGAAGCTCCAGTTGTAAAGGAGCCAAAAATCATCTCTTCTGCTGCACGACCACCTGTAAACGTTACGATTTTTTCAAATGCTTCTTGTTTTGTCATAAGGAGACGTTCTCCTTCTTCTACTTGCATCGTATAACCAAGTGCTCCTGAAGTTCTAGGAATAATTGTAATCTTATGAACAGGTGCTGAGTTTTTTTGCATAGCAGCCACTAAGGCATGTCCTATTTCGTGATAAGAAACGATTAATTTCTCTTTTGTTGAAATCGAAGAATCTTTTCTTTGGTATCCAGCAATCACTGTTTCCACAGATTCTTCCAAGTCATCTTGTTGAACAACTCGTCTTCCCTGTCTTACTGCTCGTAATGCTGCTTCATTTACAATATTCGCAATTTCTGCACCAGATGCACCAGATGTTGCCCTTGCAATTGTATTGATATTAATGTTATCACTGGCACGAATTGCTTTTAAATGGACTTTTAAAATTTGTTCTCTTCCTTTTAAATCTGGAAGTTCTACAGGAATTCTTCTATCAAAACGTCCCGGACGAAGAAGTGCCTTATCAAGTGTTTCAGGTCGGTTTGTTGCTGCTAAAATTACGACACCACTACTTCCATCAAATCCATCCATCTCTGTTAATAACTGATTTAATGTCTGCTCACGTTCATCATTTCCACCAAGTCCACCACTATCTCTTTTCTTCCCAATAGCATCAATTTCATCAATAAAAACAATACATGGTGCTTTTTCTTGTGCTTGTTTGAATAAATCACGAACTCTTGCAGCACCCATACCAACAAACATTTCTACAAACTCTGATCCTGAAATTGAGAAAAATGGAACTTTCGCTTCTCCAGCAACAGCTTTTGCAAGTAAAGTTTTCCCTGTTCCAGGAGGTCCTACTAATAATGCTCCCTTTGGAAGTTTTGCTCCAATCTCTGCATATTTTTTTGGATTATGAAGAAAATCTACAATCTCTGCAAGAGCTTCTTTTGCCTCTTCTTCTCCTGCCACATCAGCAAATGTTTTTCCAGTCTGGGCTTCTACATAAATTTTAGCATTGCTCTTACCAAATGTCATTGGTCCAGGTCCCATACCACCCATTTTCTTTTGTAAACTTTTCATAAGTAATTGACTTAATCCAAAAAGAATAACAAAAGGAAGGATCCAACTTAATAAAAACGAAACAATTGGAGATGTTTGCTTGATCTCTGCTTTACCAAATTTATCTACATTAGCTGCATTTAAACGATCTACTAAATCATTCCCATCTTCCATAGCAACTGTTTTATAAATAACTCTATTTTCTCCAGTTCCAGTTGTGAAATAAACTTTATCACCATCTAATGTTGCTTCTGTGATTTGTTTGTTATCTAGCATTGTAACAAACTCACTGTATTCTACATTTTGCACACTTCGTTCTATCATCTTTGGAAATACAAAAGAATTTAATAAAACTAAAACAAGTAGAATAACAGAGTAATAAAAAACTAACGGTTTCTTTGGTTTTTTTGGAATTTTTCCATCATCTAACATAGTGTTCTCCCTCTCTTTCTGTCACAATAAGAGCTTTGCATTTTCATTTTCTTACTTGTTGCTTAACACTCTATTTGACATAATTTTTACAAATTAGCACTCCTTTTCTATGAGTGCTAATATTACTACCAGTATACTGTCAAATTATGTACAAAATGTGTCTTGCCTATAAATAAACTATAAAGTTTCTTAATTTTTATGAATATTTTTCTGTTTCTACTTTTATTTTCTCACAATACTATTTCATCTCTTTTCTTACTACAACTTGCTCATCCTTCTTTTTTATATTATGGAAATGATTTATTAAGAGAAATATCCTATCATATCAAAAAATTCTAGTAATACCTTTGTTTTTACCCACTGGTATTACTAGAATTTTAAAATTAGTATCTACTATTTTCTTAAAAATATTCTTCTTTTATTATTTTCTATCTAATCCCCCAAAAAAGATATGCAATTTTTACGAAAACTATTAAAAAATAACCATTTTGATGATAAGGATCAGTAATCTATTTCCTCTTTTACAGAAGATATAGAATAGAACGACAAAGAATACTCGACTTTAGGAGGAATATATGAGTATTCATTCCTAATAATCAATTCATCTTGTTCCAATTCTTTGAGTTTAACAGATAACAAGGATAATCAAGTTTTCTATGTCCAATTTCTATTAATTATAAAATAAATTTTCAGAAGCATATTCTGGATCGCAAGTTACATCGATTCCTAATTTTTTCAATGTCTGTTCATCATTACGATTTAACATGACTGTAGAGTGAGCTTGTGCATCTTTTAACTGTGCTAACTTTTCTACTACATTTTGAGCCATTGGATTGGTAACTGCACAAATACTTAAAGCAATCAATACTTCATTTGCATTTAATGGAATCATTTTACTATCTAAATAACTTTCTTTTAAATCACAAATTGTATTTAAAATAGTAGGAGCTAATAAAAGTTGATCATCTGAAATATTTGCTAAATATTTTGTTGCATTTAAAATAACAGCAGCACATGCATCCATTAAATCTGTTTTCTTTCCAGTTACAATTTTTCCATCTTCAAGCTGTAATGCCACAACTGCTGACACTTCTTTTTCTTCTGCACATTGTCTTGCTGCTAATACAACTTCTCTGTCTTCTGGTTTTAATCCAACTTCTTCCATAATAACTTTGATGCGATTTACAACTTCTTCATCACATTGACCTTTTTTGAAATCACATAAAGTTGCAAAATAACGACGAATAATTTCTGCTTTGGAAGCCTCTTCTACCACATCATTATCAATGATACCAAATCCTACACGATTTACTCCCATATCAGTTGGGGATTGATATACAGATTCTTTTCCTGTAATTTTCTCAATAATTCTCTTTACAACTGGGAACATTTCTAAATCACGATTGTAATTTACAGCCACAATTCCATAACGATCAAAATGGAAATAATCCATCATATTCACATCTTTTAAGTCAACAGTTGCTGCTTCATATGCAACATTTAATGGATGTTTTAATGGCACATTCCATACTGGAAATGTTTCAAATTTAGAATATCCTGCTTGTTTTCCTTGTTGAAATTCATGATAAAGCTGGTTTAAACAGGTTGCTAACTTACCACTTCCTGGCCCTGGAGCTGTTACAACAACAATTGGTTTTGTCGTTTCAATATAAGCATTTCGTCCATATCCTTCATCGCTTACAATTTTATTCACATCTGTTGGATATCCAGGAATTGATTCGTGTGTATATACTTTAATATCACGACGCTCCAATTTCTGACGAAATACATCTGCTGCTGGTTGTCCACTATATCTTGTAATAACAACACTATTTACAGATAGCCCATATCTTCTTAAATCATCAATTAAACGAAGTACATCCATATCATATGTGATACCAAAATCTCCTCGGATTTTATTTCTTTCAATATCACCTGCATATACACAAATAATGATTTCTGCTTCGTCTTTTAACTTTTGAAGAAGTTTAATTTTTGCATCTTCATCAAAACCTGGAAGCACTCTTTTTGCATGCTTATCGCCGATTAACTTACCACCAAATTCTAAATATAATTTATCGTAATCATTTACACGTTCTAAAATATATTTAGATTGTTCTTCGATATACTTTTTTGGATCAAAACCTGTTTTCACAATACTACCTCTTTTCTGTTGTTGTTTTTCCTGTTGTTACTATTTCCTATTTTTCGTTATTTCCTATATACTTGCCAAGAAATAACACCCTTATACCTCCTATTTGATTTATAGCTTCTCCTAAATCAAATGCTTCATTAAAAACAATAGTATATCACAAACCTTTTTTTCTGACTAGAGAAATAAAAGAACTTATGATAGTTATTTTGCTTCTTTACTACTAACGACGTCTTTTGTATTTATTTCATTATTAATTTCCTGTAGCCAAATAATTACTTTCTCTAAGTCATCAAGTTTTGCATCTATAATCTCCATAATTTCCCGATTCGCAGGAATTAAGTCTGGTATCATAACTACCCTACATCCTGCTCTTTTCCCTGCTACAATACCGTTTCTAGAATCTTCTAAAACAAGACAATGCTTTGGATCAATTCCTATTTTTCCCGCTGCTTTTATAAAAATATCTGGTGCTGGCTTTCCATGTTCCACCATATCTCCAAATACCATATCATCAAAAAAAGACTCTACTTTCGTCTTTTGTAACAATCTAATAGCACGCTCTCTTGGGGTAGAAGTAGCCAAAACGATTCGATACCCTTCTGTTTTTAAATAATTGAGAAGAGGAAACAATCCCTTTTTACATAAAATGCCCTTCTCAAACTCTTTTTCTAAAAACTCCTGTCTTATAGCGATAATAGACTCATATTCTATACTTGGATGATACAGTTCTTCAAAAAGTTTTTTACTATCTGCCCGTATCATCCCTCTACTTGGGAGCAAAAATCTATCATCAATCGGGATTCCTAATTTTTCCCCTGCTTTTTTCCATGCTTTCATGTAAAGAACTTCTGTATCAAACATCAATCCATCCATGTCAAATAATACTGCCTGAATCTTTTTTTCTCTCATACGATCATCTCCCTATCCTCTTAAGGAATTCGATTTCCAATCTCTACTACAATTGCTATAACACAACAAAGAAGAGTTGCTACTACTAATTGCCATGTCCATAATCTTTCCTTCTTCTCTTCTATCATTTCTTTCACTTTTGGTTGTCCTTCTACAAATATTGTCTCATTTTCTGACTTTCTATTTCTTAATACATGGAACCGTCCATTAGACTTTCCAATCAGCCATAGCAAAAATAGAAAAATACTTCCCGAAAATACTGCTGGAAGAAAATAAGCCCCTACTACTTCCCATGTAATCTGAATAGAATCTGTAGCCATCTGTACCTCTTGTTCCCCGAGTAAATCTTGTACTTTCGTCACTATAAAATAAGACACAATAGAACTTCCATTAATCATAAAATGTAAAATAATACTAGATAAAATAGAACCTGTAATTTCCATGACAAAAGCAAACACAATTCCTATAAAAAAAGCATAGGAAAATTGGTTAAAATTCATGTGCATAATACCAAATAAAAATGCACTAAGCAATGCCCCTTTTATATAGCTTCTTTTCATATAAGTATTTGCAAAAATTCCACGATATACAACTTCTTCTACAAAAGCTGGAACAACTGCTATGGCAAACAAGGAAAATAGAAATCCATAATCAGATAATGTATCAATTGTATCTCCTACTAAGTTTGTTGCAAACATCATACTAAGTGCATTAATAAAAGATACGACTGGAATTAGAAAAATTCCCATAATAATTAAAAGAAAAATTGTTAATGGTGAGAGCTTATGTAACCGAATTGTCTCTCCAAACTTCTTTCCACTACCTTTTATATAGATAGTTGCAATTCCTAACATTAATAGCTCTGGCAATAAAATAAAGAAAGCATCTGCCCACCAAAAGTTTGCAATTAGTTGATACAAAAATCCACCTCCAAAACTCACTGCCGTAAAAGCTGTAATTAAAATTAAAAATAACCAATTTGTTTTCCGAATCTCCTTCATTTATTTTCCTCCTTTTACTTTATTTTGTAATATTTTTTATTTCAAAACTATTCTTATTATATAGTTTTTATAAATATTTTTATAAGTATTTTTATCAATATCCTAATTTATCTCACATCATTATATATTCTCATTATCCATGAACTTATATGCATTGTATAAACATGAAAAACCGACTAAATTTGATTCAGTCGGTTCTCCTTATTAATCTTCTATTTCAACCTTTTTTGCAAGCACATTGATCCAAGTTGTTTCACTTCGTTCTTTACGAACATCTTGTGTTTTCCATATATCAATGATTTCAAATCCATCTACTTTTGCAAAAAGTTCTTTTAAATCACTCTTTTGGTAATCCGTAAAATAACGCTCATTACGGTATCCTTCAAAATCACCTTGTTTTACAGAAAAATAAAGAATTCCATTCATTTCTAAAGCTTGGCGTATTTTTCGTAAAATAGTAGGCATATGAGAAGAAGCTACATGCACCAAAGAAGCACTCGCCCAAATTCCTTCAAAAACTTCATCAAAATCTAATTCATCAAAAGTCATATGAAGAACTTCAAGTCCTGTATGAATTTCCGCTAAGGAACACATTTCTAAAGAACCGTCAAGTGCTGTTACATCATATCCTCGTTCCATCATCTCAAGACTGTCTCTTCCAGATCCACATCCTAAGTCTAAAACTGCGCCTCCTTCTGGTATTAGCTCCAAGAACCTATCTAATATTTCTGTCATATGAAGGTTAACTGTTGTTTCGAAATACATATTTGCGTATTTATTATAATAATCTATCGAGTCCAATTGATTAGTGCCCCCTTTTCTATTTGGCTCTGTTTACAATTACTTATTTTGTATTCATTGTACCACATTATTCACAAATTACAATTCATTTCTGCAAAAGATTTTTTTATTTTTTCTCAATTCCATCTTCCATCATTCGAATTTTTCCTGTTTTTAATAAATGACCTATTGCACGTTTAAATGAGGCTTTACTAAGTCCAAATTCTCTTTTAATTGCTTCTGGATCACTCTTATCATGAAATGGCAAAAAGCCTCCTTCTTCTTCTAAAAGCTTTTCAATCATCTTAGCATCAATTTCTAACTGCATATACGCTTTTTCACGAATACTCAAATCAAGCTTACCATCCTCACGAACACGAATCACTCTAGCTTCTACAACATCTCCTATTTTTAACGGACGAAATAATTCCTTTTCTGGTATTAAGCCATGATATTTATTTTCAACAGCTACAAATGCTCCGATGCCTTCCCTTCTACCATATACAATCCCTTTTACTTTATCATCTTGCTTAAATGGGCTGTCAGATTCCAAACAGTCATATACTTTCATAGTGGCACAAAGTCTCTTACTCTTATCAATATATAAAGTAACTAAATAACTTTTTCCAGCTTCAACTTTTCCAACTTGTTCTTTAAATGGTAATAATAAATCTTTATCAAGACCCCAATCTAAAAATGCTCCTATTTTGGCTGTTTCCTTTACTTTTAAAACAGCTAGTTCATATAAAGAAATATATGGTTCTTTCGTTGTGGCAATCACACGATCTTCGGAATCTTTATATACAAATACTTCTATTTCATCTCCTTTTTTGATTCCCATTGGAACTTGTCTCTTCGGCAATAAAATACTATTTCTAGTATCTGTAATAGATTCGCCAAGATAGACTCCAAAATCTGCTTCCTTTACTACATATAAAAACCTGTCTCTTATACACATCT
>JADIML010000118.1 GCA_017694765.1 Candidatus Scybalomonas excrementavium | reverse complement strand
ATATTGGATATTTTCATCAAAGAATTTTTCAATACTTTGATAAGTGTCATGTTCCAGAGAATGGAAAAGAAGGTGGCTGGGATGTAATTTATAGAAATGAAAATGGGATAAAATTGCCAGATGGGGATGTTGTCCATACTATATATATAGAAATGAAAAATAAACATAATACCATGAATTCAGCATCAGCAGCTAAAACTTATATTAAAATGCAAAGCCAGCTTCTTTCTGATGATGACTGTGCTTGTTTTTTAGTAGAAGCTATTGCACAACGTTCTCAAAATGTAAAATGGGAAACAACAGTAGATAGAAAGAAAGTATCTCATAGAAGAATTCGAAGAGTTAGTATTGATAATTTTTATGCTCTTGTTACAGGGGAAGAAGATGCTTTTTATCAAATGTGTATGGTATTGCCAGGGGTGATTGATAAAGTAGTTGCACAGGATACAAAAGCAAAAGTACCCCATGATAAAGTAGTAGAAGAGTTGAGAAATATAGCGAAAGGTGTTTGGAAAGATGACGATGATCTTGCAATGGCAATCGCTGTTTATATGCTAGGATTTAGCACATATTTAGGTTTTGCACCTAAAAATGAGATGTTAAGTGGCATTGAGAGTAAAAATATGAAGAGAATTTATGAATATGCTAAAAAATTGGCGAAAGATAATATAGAAGGTGAGAGGACATGAAAACAGCATTAGATTTTTACGCTCGTGGCAAGCAAAGAGAATCCAATGCGGATGATTATGAAATAAGCTCGTACTATATAAAAGGAAGGTTTATTTGTCCCGAATGTGGAGAACCAGTATATCTACGTCCAAGTAAATATTCGAATTTTTTTATACATTTTAAGAAAACAAATGAGACAGATGAATGTGAAAGACGTGTAGATGGAAATGTGCCAGAATCAGTATATGAAAGAATAGGAATGCCTATATATTTGCGAAAAAAAGGAACGTCTGATTTTTCATTGTATATGGGATTTAAGGCGTTGCCAGGAGAAATATTGATACTTGCTGAGAAAAGCAGATCTACAGTTAATATTGATGGAAAAATAAAACTGAACATTAATAGGGAACGTTTTTCTTTGGAGAGATCTGTTATGGTTCCCCTTGAGTATATTCCAATGTCAGGGAGGAAGTTTCATCTAGAGATCTATCCTTCCAATATTTCTAGCATACTTTGTAAATATTGGCCGGATTACGCAGATGGTTTTTCCGTTGAGGGAGCTTTGTTTACCGTTACTGAACAAGGTGGAAGAAAGATTCGACAAGGAGATAATATTGCAACAGATACGGAGTATTATTGGGTTAGAAGACAAGAACAATTACCTTATTTAATGTATAATGAAGGAATACAGATGGAGAAGGTAGGAAAAATACAGTTGTTAGATCTCCAATTAAATGTATTTAAAGGAAGATTCCGATCTAATATTGGAGATTTCGAATTTAGATTTCTTGCAAATTTTTTGAGAGAGAATATGAAGTTGCATTTATTAGAAAAAACACCAGAGTTTGTTCCTGTGTGGCCACCACTTATAAAACAAGAAGAAGGATATATTTATCCAAAGGAATGCAATAGAATTTATGGGAATGTTGTATCTGGAAATGATAATCCAAAGACTTATTTATATAGAGGAATAATGCCTGTTCCAGAAACTTTAGTGAAAAATGGGAATATTGCGGAATTTGTGCCAAATGAATGCAATGTAGTAGTTAATATAGATAGAAAATATGTTTCGGGTGGCGCTAGTTTTATACCAGGTATTAAGAGGATAGAAGCCAATAGTAATGAATGTTCTGTGATTCAAAATGGTCATAAAATTGAAATTTCTAATATGGATTCCAAAGAAGTTTTCTTGATTCAGAAAAATGGAAGTATAGAAAAAATAAAAAATATTTCATGGACACAATTTGATGATTTGGTTTCAGGTGATGTAATTGAAATCGTAAGTCATAGATGTTTTGTAAAACATATAATATGTAAATTTGAAGAAGAAAAGGTAACGAGGAATATCAATGAGAAAGAAATTTTAAATATTATTTTAAAATATAGAAAAGCAAGTAAAGTACAGCTTCCATATACATTGAGAAGAAAACTTGAAAGTTGTAGATTCAAAAATATTTTACTTAAAAATGAGATTAATGAAATGAAAAAAAGCAACATGATAGCAGTACCATTAGTTGCTATATTGGAGGATTACATTAATGGATAAAATAAATTATGATCTATTGAATAAGTTAACAAACGAGGAGAAGCAGACTTTCTGTAAGTATGTGGATCTAGAAGTATTTCTAACTCTTTTAAAAAAAGATAAAAGGAGATATGATAAATATATAAAAGTATTAGGTAGATTAGAGAGGAGATCGGTATTAGTACAAAAGTTGTTGCCGAAATATGCATTCGATTTATATCAGAAAGGCGATGAGGGATTTACATTTGTTTTATCAACTGCTTTAGGGAAGCATCGTGATAAGTTTATTAAGGATATTGAAAAATGTTTAGAGCCAGCTGTTTCAGTGGAAGATATTAAGAATTACAATACAGATGATTTTACGGATCTTTTCTTTAAAATTAAGGAAAATTCAGATAAAACAATAGTATGTGATACTGATATTAGTGTATTTATTAGTGCATTAAAGCTGAATGATGTATGTCTGAGTGATGAAATTGTTGATGAGATTAGAATAGAAATTAAGCAAATAAGCGCATTACATAAAAAAGAAAATGAATACAAGGCCAAGTTAGAATTAGAACTGAGAAAAAATGAAAAAGTAATTTCTCAAAAATATGAGTATGAAAAGGAACAGATAGAAAAAACTCTTCAAGAAGTGCAAATTGAATTAAACCATGCTCATAGAAGAGAGCAATCATTGAATGATGAAATAGAAAAATATAAGACGTGTATCACAAACAAAAAAGAAAGGTTAATAGAAGAGTGGCGAACTGAATTTGACAAAGAGATTGTTGCTAGAAAAAAAGCGATAGAGGAAGAACTACAATTATTTACAAGAGAAAGTAAAGAAAAAGTAGAGAAAGCTATAAAAAAAGATGCAGAGGAATTAAAACAAACATTTGAAAATGAATTTGAAAATGAAAAAATGCTTGCTAATAAGGTTATTATTGAGCTTAAAGAAAAAATAGTTTCATTGGAACAGGAAAGGTCTTTATTAGAAGGTACTGTGTTAGAGCTTAATAGTAAGCAGCAAAAACTAAAATATTCTATCAAGTCTCTTGAAAAGGAAGAGACGTATTATTTCCAACATCTAAAAGAAAGAGTACTTAATAGAAAACTGGATGAGATAGTATTTTTAGATGATAAAAATAAAAAGACAGCGATATCATCGGGAAGTATGGAGATAAATTCAAAAAAACCTATCTTTTATAAATGGCAAACATTTTCAGAAGTGGCAGAAGAGAGTCTAGAAGTAAACGGTATTGAAGATTTTATTCAAGATTTTTGCGATAATCTAGCACTAAATTTTGAAAATGTTACAGAAATAGCATTGTTGATTATAGCCGCATTTTTTAATAATAAAGTTGTTATAGTAGAGGATAGTATTTCACAGTATATTGTAGAAAGCCTTTCTCAATTGATTGATGGTCAAACTCCATTAGTAATCGAGTATAATGGTGCAGACGAAAGAGGAATTATAGAGTTTATTAGGGGAGCCGAAGAAAAGGTAATATATATTGGAGGAGTTCTAAATAAATTTGATGAAGTTATGTTTTCAAATATCTGTAGGCAGTTATCAGACCAAAAATATATATTTTTTGGTATTTCACAGATCCAAGATGTGCCCTTATTCTCAAAAAATATATTAAGTAATGCTTTTGTTTTGGATGTTGAGGATAGCCTAATAATAGCGGATAGAGAACCAATTCTTGTAGGAAATAATAATATCGAAGATTATAAAGTTACATATCAGACAGATGAATATAGAAAATGTTATGAGCAATACTTTAAAAGGTTAGTTTCAAAAAAGTTGATTTCTAAAAAATTGGCTTTTGATTTATCAAAATTATTATGTACATATTTAAAATTCATGTCAAGTATAGGAGATGTGGTCAAAAAATGTATTTTGCATTATTTGCAGGATACGGATATGGAGGATGCAGAAAGAGATGATTTATTAGAAAGAACGGGTTGGAAGTAATATGAGTAGATTAATCAATGATATGGCAAATGATATGAAAATATTTGCATATCACAATGAAAAAAAAGAATGCTATTATGGAAGGCTTGTATATTCTGCTTTTGCACATTGGATAAGATATTCTACTCAGGATTATTTAGAGTCTGGAAGAGAATATAAAAGTAAGGTATATCTCTTAAATAGAGGAAAAGAAATTTTAATGAATTTATTGTCTTGTATTCCAGAAGCGAAAAGTTGGTTTTTGACCGAATATAGTCAAATTGATGAGGTAGTACAAGATATACGAGAAAGGATGTTAGTAGCAGGTGAACTGATAGAGGTAGAAGATAATACAAAAGTCGCATTGCCAGAATATAAAATTATATCATGTGTACCTGGAATAGGAAGAGTACTTGGATTAGATGTGGAGACTAATATTGAGAAGTTTGTTGGAGTAACAAGACTTATTAGCGATGATACTAATGGTGAAAATACGATTCCATTGATTGAAATAGAGCAGTATATGGAATGGATATTTCAAAATATGAACTGGATCGAGTGTAGTAATTTAAATGATTTTGAGATTTTTAATACACAATCAAAAAGAGCCCCTTATCAATCATGGACGAATAAAAAAAACAAAGGTGAAAGAATGTTTCTAGGACGACTTTCTCTTATTAAAGGTCTACATGAATATTGGTTAATAAAAAATATTGGTCATACTTGGTATTTGGCACCATTAATAGATAGTTTGGTTGAATATAAAGAAGAAAGAAGAATTCTTTTAGGATTGCGTAGAAAGTATGGAAATCCAATGAGTGCTATGTTTGAACGTAAAGAGAATATAGTAATTTTGAAATTATTTTGTAGGATTCCATTAAGAGAAGAAGGAATATTGGAAACATATTGTTGGCCGTCACGTAATCTGAATGATAAATTGGAGTATATTGTTCCAAATATAATATGGGATCAGATTTCTATGATGTTGTCCAATAATTTAGGAATACGACTTAAGGAGAAGATGTAAATGGATGAATATAGTATTGGAAATACACATGAAGCACTAAAAAATAGACTGATTAGTTATATTGAAACCGCGTATTTTGGAAAAAATGATGAATTAAGAGAGTTATGTAGGGATGAGCTTGAAAGACAGGGTGTGTTATGGAAAGAGCCGTATATTGAAGCAAATCCAGCTTATAAATCTTTGGAAAATGGTATTGCAAAGAGCCATATATTATCATCTGAGATTCGAGATATTTTAATGAAAATGATTGAAAATAATTTGGGTGTATATAGAACGCCATATTGTCATCAGGTACAAGCACTAGAAAGCTTTTATGAAGGGAACGATTTGTTTGTTGCAACAGGCACAGGTTCTGGTAAAACAGAATGTTTTATGTGGCCAATGATTACGAAGCTAATTGATGAGGCAAAGTCTTCAAAAACAACATGGAATCAACGTGGTATAAGAGCCATGATGTTATATCCAATGAATGCATTAGTATCGGATCAAATAGGCCGTTTAAGAAAAATGATCGGGACAGATGAATTTTTAAATATGTTTCAGGATATTTTAGGGAAGAGTAGAAGACCACAATTTGGTATGTACACTGGAAGAACACCATATGCGGGCAATAGCAAATTGGAACAAGATAAGCTATTATCGAATACATTGCGAAGGAATTTAATTAAAAGAGATGAAGAAACGATCTTGCAATTAAAAAAGATAGGAAAATTTCCAGCTAAGTATGATATAAAAAAATTTATAGATGAGTTGGCAGAGGGGAGACATGTTACTAGTAAATTAGATGCAGAGCTAATAACACGATTTGAAATGCAGGAAAATACGCCAGACATTTTGATTACTAACTATTCAATGTTAGAATATATGTTGATGAGACAGGAAGAACAGAGTCTTTGGGAAGATACGAAACAATGGTTAAATGCAAATGAAGATAATAAACTTTTGTTTATTATTGATGAGGCTCATATGTATCGAGGAGCATCTGGTGGAGAGGTAGCTTTATTAATTCGTCGATTTTTAAATAAATTAGAAATCGATAGAAATAAGATACAGTTTATTCTTACTAGCGCAAGTATTCCACAGAATGCTGAAAAAGAAGTAAAGAAGTTTGTTTGTGATCTCACAGCATTAGATTATGATAAAGCTGATAATGTAAAAATAATCACAGGTGAAAGAGAGACTATTAGCTATGCTGATAGTCATTCGGTTTTGGCAGAAGAGCTGGCATTATTTCATGTCGATGATCTGCACACAGAATATAAGCTTGATGCAATAAAAGAATTGTCATTGATTTTAGGATTAAATACAACTTTGTGTTCATTTACCACGGAAGAAGAAGTAGAACAATGGTTGTATAATGAACTTATGAAAGTAAAAGAACTGTTACAAATAATGGAATGTTGTCGAGGAAATGCAATTTCTTTCATGGAATTATCAAAAAGGGTATTTCCGAATGTTGATGAGGACGTGGCACAAAAAGCGACAAGTGTGTTACTTGCAATAGCACCATTAGCGAAAAGTAAGGATGGACAAGTTTTATTCCCATCTCGATTACATATGATGTTTCGAGGAATACAAGGAATTTTTGCTTGTATAAATCCTGATTGTACAGAAAAAAATCATAATTCTAAGCTTGGTTTAGGTAAGGTTTATATCGGTAAATATGAGGATACATGCAAATGTGGTGGAAAAATTTATGAATTATTAAATGATCGAACATGTGGAGCGATTTTTTTAAGAGGATTTATAGATGAAGATGAACCAGTGGATAGATTCGTATGGAATAAAAAAGGATTGAATGCAGAGCAAAATCTAAAAGAGGTTCAGTATTATATTATTCCGAAAGATATTCCATTGAGACCGAAAAATGATGTTAAGATAGGATGGATTAACTCGATTGCAGGACGTCTTGAATTAGATGATAGTAATGCCGGAAAAGAGCATTATTTGCATGTAGCTTTTTCTAATAAAGTAGCAAAGGATAACCCTCATTTACTTTGTTTTGCGTCTTGTCCAAAGTGTAAAAAGCGACACTTGAATGCTACAGATTTTTCAACAAAGGGGAATGAACCATTTTTCCATATAGTTTCTGAGCAATTGATGATTCAGCCACCTGTTATCAAGGAACCAGAAAAATTAGAATTGACACCTAATGGAGGACGAAAGGTTCTTTTATTCTCAGATAGTAGACAAAGAGCAGCAGCACTAGCAAAAGAATTGACAGAGGTTGCTGATGAAGATGCAATGGGAAAAGCTATTACGGTTGCAGCGAAAGAGCTGCTTGAATGGTCTATAAATACAGGCAAGCCAGCGAGAATGGATTTATTATATGTATCATTTTTAAAGGTTGCATTAGATAACAAACTTCGGTTCTTTTATGGAAAGAATGAAGGTGATTTGCATAAGCATCTTCAAGATATGAGAGAGGCTGTTGAAAGGCAAAAACGAAGAGGTAGCCGAAGAGGATTTGATTATGAGGGCTTAAAACGGCGTAGTTTTGCTACAGTACCTGAATTGTATTCAAGATATTTATTAAAAATACTTTGTAGTAATTTTAGATCATTTACAGATTTGGGTTTGTGTTGGTTAGAACCATGTGAAGATGATCTTTTAGATGAAATTTTTTATGAGTTTGAAGAACAAAATATAGATATTAGTGAAGAAGAATTTTTTGAAGTATTTGCCGCTTGGAGTGCCGAAATATTAACAGATGCCTATGCATATGATCAAGCTATTACTCGTAAGGTAAGACGTGGAATAGTACATAATATACCTAGATTTGGTATTGCCCCAAATGGAAAATTACCAAAAAGATTTGAAAAGATATTTACTGAAAAGGGATTAGATACAACGAAGCAATCTGTGATTTTTAAACAATTATTGAAATTTACAACGGAAGGGTTTGAGGATAATGAGAATTTATATTTGAATCCTGAATTGATTGCTCTTAAATATGATGCTGAGCATTCTTGGTATAAATGTCCTAAATGTGGTAGAATTTTTCCATTTACTTTATGGAAAAAATGTGTGTGGTGTGCTGAAGGAGAACCAAGAGAAATGTCATCTATAGAGTTCAGTGGTATTGAATTCTGGAGGCAACCAATATTAGATGCTGTCGCAGGCAAGAAAAATGCTTTGATGACAAGAATAAATACAGAGGAACATACCGCACAATTATCACACAAGGATCAAAGAAGAGATATGTGGTCGACTACAGAGGAATATGAATTAAGATTCCAAAATGTGTATATTGATAATAAAGGTCCAGTAGATGTATTAAGTTGTACAACAACTATGGAAGTAGGTATCGATATAGGCTCATTAACTGCGGTTGCATTAAGAAATATACCACCTATGCGAGAAAATTATCAGCAGCGTGCAGGTCGTGCAGGGCGAAGAGGGGCAGCTATTTCAACAATAGTGACGTATACCGATGATGGACCGCATGATAGTTATTATTTTAATAATCCTGAGAAGATAATCGCAGGTGAACCAAGATTCCCATCCATAGATATTGAAAACAAGAAACTCATATATAGACATTTAAATGTTGTATATGTATCAGAATTTCTAAATAAATTTAATTTATCTGCAAATTCTATGGGAATATTAGAATTTTTTAATGAGTATTATGAGGATATGATTACCTATATGAGAGATAGAAAGCTATCATCTCATGAATTAAGAATTTTGGTGCCATTTTCAAGAATAGATTTCATTAGGTTTCAGAAAGCACTATTGGTTAATTCTCTAGAAACTTTGAAATACAAAGTAAACTCATTTAAAGAAGATTATTATGATTCTAATAACAATGAGAAAAAAGTGTTGGATGTTTTCTTAGAAGAGGGGATTTTTCCTACATATTCATTTCCAAGAAATGTGGTGGGATTTAGTATTGAAGACTATAAGGGAGAAAAAATCGAGCAAGAGCCAGATAGAGCCCTAGATATAGCAATTAGTGAATATGCTCCTGGTAGGCTAATTGTTGTTAATAAAAAAACATATAAATCTGGAGGTATTTATAATTTTCATTCCAAATTTAATGATGAAGATAAAGGGCATCCTGCCAGAAAGTATTTTGAGAGTAAAGAATATTGTAAATCTCTTTATTATTGTGAAAACCAATCATGTAATTGGGTTGGATATGTAGATCCAGGTAGTACATGTCCATTTTGTAAGCAGCAGACAATTAGATATCAAAAATTAGTGAAACCATGGGGATTTGCACCAATTGATGGTGTTAGTATTAGAGAGGCAGAGGCAGAAGCAGAGATGTCGTATGCTGAATTGCCAAGCTATGCATCTCCGATTAAAGATAAAGAAATGTCACAATCAAAAGATTACGAACTAATTCGTTATGGACGATTAATTGATCAGCCATTAACGATTCTTAATCAAGGACCAGATGCTAAAGGGTTTACAATATGTGAAGATTGTGGTGCAGCAATTCCAGGATATAACATCGTTGGGCTTCAGAAAATTAAACCGCCATATCGACATCCTCGTATTGGAACTAGATGCTCTCATCCAGATGATAGAATTATGAACGCTTTTTTGGGATACGAATTTCTTACAGATATGATGTTGGTAGAAATTACATTAGATGCTAATATTGTCAGTACAGAATTTGAAGCGATGTGGATTGATTCCGCAGCACAGACATTAATGGAAGCAATGGTTTTGGCGGCAGGACAATTATTGGATATTGAATTTAATGATTTAAAAGGGGGATATCGGCTTAGATATGATGGTGCTAAAGTAAATGTTGATATCTTCTTATTTGATAGTTTATCAAGTGGGGCAGGATATAGCTCTATGCTTTCAGGCAGGTTGAGTGATTTATTAGAAGAAACTTATAAGGTTTTACAGTGTAAAACAGATTGCTCAACAGCGTGTCATAATTGTTTAAAGCACTATTGGAACCAAAGAGTTCATAATAAATTAGACCGTCATCTTGCAAAAGAGCTACTTGATTGGAGTAAGGACAAGTCATTAGCTAGTCCGATTAGTTATGAAAAACAAAAATTACTGATTCAAGGGATTAAAGAGACAGCCTTAATCGATGCAGATTTTGATATTGACTTTGATAATGGAAAAATCTTTGGTATAGTAGGTGATAAGAGAAGAGAAATATATGCTTATCCAGCAATGTGGAAAATAAATAACCCTATGATTCCAAAGGATTGTATTGCTGTCTCTGACAAACTGGTTTTGAATTCCATGCCTAAAGCGTATGCAGTTATTAGAAGAGGAATTTTTTAATAGGAGATTAAAAAGGAAGATAAGGTGCTATTATAGTAATGATTAATAAATCATAGATGAGATAGCACCTTATGTTATACAGAAGACTTTTTTGTGGAAAATAAATTTTTAGGTTTGAAAAAATATTAAAAATAAAATATAAAAAATTTTGACAATAATAAGATAGGATAGTATAAGATAAATAAAGGATGATGTGAAATGCTATATATAATGTTGAAGAGCTATATGACAAGCAAAGTGTTGTTGAAGTAAATATGGAAAAAGTTTCTAAAATATAAGTAAGAAGGTGGAGATAGAGTATTCGTTATATATAAC
>JADIML010000117.1 GCA_017694765.1 Candidatus Scybalomonas excrementavium | reverse complement strand
ATATTGGATGCACAATGCCTTTTTAAACATTGATAATAAGAAAATGTCAAAGTCTGCTGGAAACTTCTTTACTGTTCGTGAAATTGGAGAAAAATATCCATTACGCGTGATTCGTTTCTTTATGCTAAGCGCTCATTATCGAACACCATTAAATTTTAGTGATACCTTAGTTGCTTCTGCAAAAAATGGATTAGAAAGAATTTTAACATCGATTGATCTTGTGCGTGAAAAATCAGAAACATCAGAAGGTTCTTTCACAGAAGAAGATAAGAAACATATGCAACAAGTAAAAGAACTTGTAAAGAAATATGAAGCGGCAATGGAAGATGATTTTAATACAGCAGATGCGATCTCTGCTATTTTTGAAATCGTTAAAGTGGCAAATATTACAGTGCCAACAGGAAGTCAAGAATATGCTAAAGAAGTATTAGAAATTATGACAAAATTATGCGATATTCTTGGAATTGATATTACAAAAGAAGAAGAAATTCTAGATAGTGATATTGAGGCTTTAATTGAAGAACGTCAGGCAGCAAGAAAAGCAAAGAATTTTGCAAGAGCAGATGAAATTCGTGATGAATTATTAGAAAAAGGAATTGTATTAGAAGATACAAGAGAAGGAGTAAAGTGGAAACGCGCTTAAGTTTTGTATCAGTATGTTAGGTGGAAAAGAGTACGATATGGAAGAAAAAGAGTTAGAGGCAAATGAAAAAAGTGTCATGGAACATATGTTAGAACAGCTACAAGTGGGAAGAGTCGATGTGAAAGCATATTCTCCATTAGCACTGGCATATATGGGTGATGCCGTTTTTGAACTTATAATCCGTACAATGATTGTTTCAAAAACGAATCAGCAAGTCAATAAATATCATAAAAAATCAAGCAGTTATGTAAAAGCAGAAGCACAGGCTAATTTGATTAAGAAATTAGAGCCATATTTAACAAAAGAAGAAGAGGCTGTGTATAAGAGGGGGAGAAATGCCAAATCTTATACAACTGCTAAAAATGCTTCGATGATAGACTATCGTATGGCTACGGGATTGGAAGCATTAATTGGTTATTTGTATTTAAAAAATGACTGGAAACGACTTATGGAATTAATTCATATTGGATTATTTGAATCGGAATAAAACATATATAAGAGAGAAAAGACACCTTATAAAAGATGCAACGATGGAGGAAGTGATAGAAATGAGATATGAAGAATATACAATAGAAGGAAGAAATGCCGTATTAGAAGCATTTCGTTCGGGAAAGACAATTGATAAGCTATATATTTTAGATGGTTGTCAAGATGGGCCAGTTCGTACGATTGTGCGTGAGGCAAAAAAACAAGGAAGTCTTTTTCAGTTTGTAACAAAAGAAAGACTGGATCAGATGTCAACAACGGGAAAACATCAAGGTGTCATCGCACATGCAGCAGCTTATGAATATGCAGAGATTGAAGATATGTTTGCCCTTGCAGAGCAAAAAGGAGAAGCGCCATTTTTTATTTTATTAGATGAAATTGAAGATCCACATAATTTAGGAGCTATTATCCGTACAGCGAATTTAGCTGGGGCACATGGGGTCATTATTCCCAAAAGACGTGCCGTAGGTTTAACAGCAACTGTTGCAAAAACTTCAGCAGGAGCACTCAATTATACACCAGTTGCTAAAGTAACCAATTTAGCAAAAACGATTGAAGAGTTAAAAGAAAGAGGACTTTGGTTTGTCTGTGCCGATATGAATGGTGATGTCATGTATCAGACAAATTTAACAGGTCCAATTGGTCTTGTCATTGGAAATGAAGGAAATGGTGTCAGTCGTCTTGTGAAAGAAAAGTGTGATTTTATTACATCCATTCCAATGAAGGGAGACATTGATTCTTTAAATGCTTCGGTAGCAGCAGGTGTTCTCGCTTATGAAATTGTAAGACAACGTATGATGACAAAATAAGAAATAGATAGATTTGATAAGGAAAAGACGGTTATTAGAACGGTCTTTTTCTTATATTTTGGAAAATATTAAAAAACGAGAAGAGGAACAAAAAGTGGTATGGGAAGAATTGGAAAAAAGTACGAACATTGCAGGAGCTTACAAGAGGTGGGAATCATATCGAAAACAATTGACTGCTTATATAATAGAAGAAGTTGAAATTGGAGATACCATTGCCATTATAGGAGCAGGAGAATGTAATGATATTGATCTATCCAAATTATTACCTTATGTATCTCATATTAAGTTAGTGGATCAGAAAAAAGAATCGTTACAAAAAGCAGTGGAACGGTATCAAGTGCCAGAAGAAAGGATAGAACAAATAGAACTTGATCTTTGGCCAATTTCAAAGGCAGAGTTTGAAAGGAAGCTTGATCAAGGAAGTTCCATAGAAGAACTGTTACAGTTTTTACAAGAAGAAACAAGAAAAGCGAATCAACAAGTCTTGCAAGATCTGAACGTAGACGTTATGATCAATATAGGTGTCTATAGCCAATTAAATGCTTTGTTAGCAAGCCTTTTTTACATAAAAAGAGAGCCCTATGGTTTATCTGAACGGGAGCAAATAAGCCGTATGTTTTCTTATATGAATCAACAAGCCGTACAAAAGATCAATGACTGGATATTTTCGAATAGTAGAAAATCGGTCATAGGATATGAATACGCTGTATTTTCTACAGAGGAAAAAGAACAGGAGCAGTGTCAAAAGGTTTTAGAACTTTTACAGAGTGGACAAGTGGAATTCTTACAGACAATGCCCATGAAACGAGTAGAAGGTGGATGGCAAGGAGAAAGTGATTTAGCAAGAAGGTATCGAAAAAGAGAGATTGTTTTCAAATCGAATCGATATTTTATTTGGAATTTTTTACAAGAGAAGCAATATATTATGCAATGTTATACGATACGATAGGAAGGATAGAAACATGTTTTACAAATGTAAAGGAAAACTTTGTTCTTATATAGAAGAAGCACAAGAGAAACCAAGTATTTGTCCAGAATGTGGTTGTTCAGAATTTGAAGAGATTTTAGAGAAAAATATTTCAGGACATCAATGGTCAGATATGGGGATTTATGCCCTTTCTAAAAGAGAAGAAGAGAAACAGCAAGCAGTTTCCTATTTTGAAAAAGCAGCGCAAAATGGAGATTCCACTGGGATTTGTAACTTAGCATGGTGTTATGAAAACGGCTATGGAGTGGAAGAAGATATAAAAAAAGCAATTTGGCTTATGGAACAATCCGTAGAATTAGGAAATTTAGTAGCAGCATGTAATCTTGGTTACTCCTATGAAGTGGGAAAAGGGGTTATAAAGGACATAGAAAGAGCCGTTGAACTATATAAAATGGCGTATGAAGGAGGAGCTACAAGAGCTGGCTATTATTTAGGTCGTTGCTATTTATATGGAATTATTAAAAAAGATTATAAAAAAGCAGTGGGATATTTTCAAGAGTCTGCACAAGAAGGATACATACCAGCTTTGATTGAGTTAGCGAGGTGTTATCGAGCAGGATGGGGTGTTGAAAAAAATGAAGCCGAAGCGGTTCATCTCTACTATGAAGCAGCAAAAAGAGGTGAAAGCTATGCCCAAGTTTGCCTTGCTGAAATGTATGAAGATAAAAAAGGGTTTGCAAAAGATTCTTATGGAATGAAAAACCATTTGGAACGTGCATTTTATTGGTATCAAAAAGCAGCACAAAATGAATATCCAGAAGGACAGTTACAAGTAGCTAGATGTTATGAACATGGGATTGGCGTTGATCAAGATGAGGAGCAGGCCTTATCTTGGACGAAACGATCAGCAGAACATGGATATGGAAGAGCCCAAACGGTATTAGGAATTAAATATCTTTATGGAGAAGGGGTAGAAGAAGATGAAAAACAAGCTGTTGTTTGGTTTCAAAAGGCAGCAGAACAAGGGGATAAACGTGCTAAGAGATATTTAGGAATTTGCTATGAAAATGGATATGGAGTTGAAGAAGATTATACATTAGCAGTGAAGTGTTATGAAGAAGCTGTACAAGCAGGGGATAGCAATGCAAAAACACTACTAGGAAATATGTATTGTTATGGAAAAGGAGTAGAAGAAGATCAAGAACAAGCAGTGGCGTATTATTTACAATCTGCGCAAGAAGGGGATTTTGAAGGACTAGAAGCAGTGGGAAGATGTTATGCGAAGGGAATTGGTGTGGAAGTTGATTATGAAAAAGCAGAACAATATATCACACTGTCTTTAGAAATAGAAGGAGAGGATCATACAAAAGCAAAAGAACTGCTAGAATGGATACAAGAACAAAAAAGAATGAAAAAAGTGGAAGAATAGAGAAATTTTTATAAAGGAATTGACAAAAGAAAGAAAGTATAGTACACTAATTAGGGTCTTAAAA
>JADIML010000116.1 GCA_017694765.1 Candidatus Scybalomonas excrementavium | reverse complement strand
GTGGATTAGCTGACCAAGAAGTAAAGAAAAAAATTAAAGATAAATACTATGCAGAACGAGTTTTTAATAATGTGTTATCAGAACAGTTTAACTTTGAAAATCATGATCGAGATAGTGATGAAACCGGAGTGGGAAAGATTGAATTGATGGATTTATATAAAGACGGAACGATGTATGCAGTTAAGATTGGAAATTCATCTGCCAAATTAAGTTATGTCGTTGAGCAATCTATTAGTTCTACAAGAATGTATAAACATCATTTGCTTCCAGATATGCCACAGGTAGATAAAGTTGCTGTTTGGATTGTTTTAAAACGACGTACGCACTTGCCAGAGATAAATGGAAAGCCTGATATTTCTTCTCTGAAAATGATGATGTTAAAAAATCGATTAGATGGATGGAAAAAGGAAGTAAGAATATTGGGTTATACCCCTGTGGTTTATTTGAATTATTGGGAAGACTAGCGCTGATAATTTAACCGGATGTACTATCAATATTAGAAAAATTAAAGCAGAAAGAATAGCATTTCATGGCTCTAATAATTTGGCACGAGAAAAACATCAGATATAATTCAGAGAATATGAATACAAAATAACACAAATGTGTACTGAAAAGTACCTAGATTATCCTATCCGCACCCGAGTTAGAATAATTTTGTGCAGACAGCATATAATTTTAATAGATAGTACTATTGACTTTCCGCTTTGTACTTATTCGTATATTAGTACAAAGAAAGTTACCGCTGACCGATATGCGGTATATAAATGGTTGGGTTGAAAGTTTAGTCCTTCGCCGAAAGGCGAGGGACTTTTTCTATATTTCCGCAGAGAGGATGGAATGAATGAAGAAAACAGGGGGGATATGATAAAGGACAGATTTTTTGAAGATACAAATACAGGAATTTATTGGATGATAATAGAAAAAGTGTATTTTTAATACAAGATATGTTTCCGATTACAGACGAATACATAGAATGCGGATATACTAATTGCCGAAAATCATTTGATTCTGAGCAGTGAACATACGGCAAAGCTAATTGAGCCAAAAAAATAATTTTGTCTGGATCTATTTTGGATTTTTTTGTTGCTTTATTTACGATAGTATGAATTGGCATAGAACTATTTTATTTTCCTAATCTGAGAAATTTTCCAAGGAGATCTATTTATGTGTTATTATATAAATAGATCTCCTTTATTTTTACAGGATTTAGCGTTTTGCAAAGGACTAAAAATAATAAGTGAAAGGATAAGGTGAAGGTATGAGAGGATATCAGTTGAAAATAACAATACAAGGAAGTTCGCCACCAATATGGAGAAGAGTGCTTATTCCAACAGGAATCACTTTCTCTGATTTGGATCAAATAATTGAATATTTATTTGGGTGGACTCATAGCCATCTATATGGATTTAAAATTCCAACAGAGAATATTTTTATTACAGAAAATTCAGAATATGATGATAAGGATGCAAGAGAAGAAATCATAGATGATTGGTTTTTTGAAAAAGCTACTTTGGAATATATCTATGATTTTGGAGATAGTTGGGAGCATAAAATTGTAGTTGAAAAAGTGGTAGATTATAAGGAACGATTCCCAAAAGTTATCAAGTCAAAAGGTCCAAATTTAATCGAAGATTGTGGAGGAATCTGGGGATTTTATGAGGTTTTTGAAGAAGCTGAGCCTTTTGATTTGGAAAAAGCAAATGCTTATATGGAGAAGCATATGGTATTTGCTGAAAAAAATACAAAGACAAAAGACCAGAATAATATTATCAATATACAAAGTTATTTGAAAAAACAGGATCAAGAAGAATGGGATAACCTAGAAGAAGAGATGTATTTGGAAGTGTTCGAGCAGTTTCAAAAACAAATCAATCAATATACAAAACAATTAACTTTAAAAGAGATTTACCAAGAGTATCCGAAGAATGTTCTAGTGGATATTGCAAAACAAAATAGATTTTATGGATATAGCCGTTTTAAGAAAGCAGAATTGATTGATTGGCTCATAGGGAAAATTATGGAAGATGCCTATATGGAACAAGTCATTCGGCAATCAAGTCGAGATGATTTGGAACTTTTTGAAAAGGTAATAGAAGAAGGAAGCCAATTTTTTCCGGTAGAATTATTAGAAACCGTAGGGTTATTGATGCAATATTGTGGATATATCGGGGGAATGTTAATCATAACAAATGATGTAAAAAAGAAGTATAAAAAAATCTGTAATTCTGCATCATGGAAAAGAGAACGAGAGAAAAAGTGGAAACTACAATCTTATGTTAGAAGTTGTATGTATTTATATGGCGTGATATCGTTTAAGGAGATAGTTCATATTTATCAATCTTATGAAAAGAAGTCTATTTCAGAAGCAGAATTAAAAAATATATGTGAGAAATTGATACAAACAGAAGAAAATTGGTATATCGTTGGGGAGCTTTTAATGGATAAAATGTTAGAAGAAGATCAGGTATATCAAGATGTATTAAAGGAACAAGAAGGATTGCCATATTATTTGCCAAAGACAAAAGAAGAATTTTTAGAATATGGCTCAATGAATGGGACACAACTGGATGACATTGCTTATAGTTTTCTTCAATTTCTAATGGAAGAAATGGAGGAATCCATTTATGAGAGTGAAATGATTTTATGTTTTATACAAGATATGATACGGTGTAATTGCACAATAGAAGAGATGAAGTATAAAATTCCGTGGAGTAATACTAAAAACTTTAATAGAAGAACCGAAGATATGCTAGAGCAGTATATTATGATGTTATCGGAGCATACAAGAAGATGGGAAAATAAAGGTTTTACTCCAATAGAACGAGAAAAAATGGATTTTGAGAAAAAGAAATCCACTCTTAATGTGTTATCAAATCAAGCGTATGAAGAGACAATGAAAATAGATAATGTGATTTCATTTGAAAAAGAAAAGAAAATATATCCAAACGAGTTATGTCCATGTGGAAGTGGAAAGAAGTACAAGCATTGTTGCGGAAGAAAAAAGAAATCATAAAGGAAATATAAAATAGAAAACGACTATAGAAGCACAACATTCTTTACCTCAGCAGATGCCATGATTTGCAAAAGATTCTTATGTCTTTGATGAAAATGAGAAAAGGCGAATTGAACTATTTAGTCGAGTAGTTCGAGGGCACTGCAGTGTAGAAAGTGTATGGATTGGCATTTAGACGTGACGTTTAAAGAAGATGCAAATATAACCTTAGAAAAGCAGGCAGCGATGAACCAAAACATCATAAGAAAATGGTGTTTCAGTATTTTAAAAATGATGGATATGTACCGAAGAAAATGCTCTATGGAAAAGAAGAGATTTTCGATCGGTTTAAAACCCATGCAATATTTAGAGGAAGTATTAGAAGCATAAAAGAAATTTTTAGACCTTGACAAAAAGATGGGGAAGAAAAAACTTTCATGCGTTTTGCGTGGTACGTAAGTAATAAATGGTTGAATTAAGTAGTTAATTGTGGTATCTTATGTACGTATATTGTTTTTCAGAGATAAAAAATATCGCTAGAGTAAAAAAGAGAGGAATATGTTCGGATATTTCTATTAAGATTTCAATTTACAAAAGATTGGAAAATTTGTGCATAGATGTTGGATAAATG
>JADIML010000011.1 GCA_017694765.1 Candidatus Scybalomonas excrementavium | reverse complement strand
GCAGTTGTAAAAAAACCAGCAGTATCTACAATTGGTGTTTTAACAAGTGGTGGAGATGCTCCAGGTATGAACGCTGCAACTAGAGCGGTAGTACGTGCTGCTTTATCAAAAGGAATTAAGGTAAAAGGAATTCGTAAAGGCTATAATGGATTATTAAATGAAGATATTTTTGATATGACTGCAAAAGATGTATCAGAAACAATTCAACATGGTGGAACGATTCTTTTTACAGCAAGATGTGAAGAATTTAAAACTCCAGAAGGACAAGCTAAAGGAGCAGAAATCTGTAAAAAACATGGAATCGATGGTCTTGTTGTAATTGGTGGAGATGGTTCCTTCCAAGGAGCATTAAAACTATCTAATTTAGGAATTAATACAATTGCACTTCCAGGAACAATTGACCTTGATATTGCTTGTACTGATTATACAATTGGATTTGATACAGCAGTGAATACAGCAGTTCAAGCAATTGATAAAATTCGTGAAACATCAAACTCTCATGAAAGATGTTCGATTGTTGAAGTTATGGGTAGAAATGCAGGATATATTGCATTATGGTGTGGTATTGCCAATGGAGCAGAAGATATTTTAATTCCAGAACGCTATAATGGAAATATTGTAGAATTAGAACAAATGCTGATTGAACATATTCGTGAAAGCAGAAGAAAAGGTAAATCACATCACCTTGTTATTAATGCAGAAGGAATTGGACATTCTCATGGAATGGCAAAAATCATCGAAAATGCAACAGGAGTAGAAACAAGAGCAACGATTCTTGGTCACATGCAAAGAGGTGGAAGTCCAACAGCAAAAGACCGTGTATATGCTTCATTTATGGGAGCTTATGCAGTGGATCTTCTTTGTGAAGGAAAAACAAACCGTGTTGTTGCATATAAAGATGGACAATATATCGATTATGATATTCAAGAAGCGTTACAAATGAAAAAAGATATTAAAGAATGGGAATTAGAAGTTTCTAAAATGTTAAATTAATTCATCATAACTTTTTATATCATTGTGATGATTTCATGAAAATAAAAAACGGGCAGAAATTTTTCTGTCCGTTTTTATCACAATATAAATTTATGAAAATAGAATAAACAACATAGTTAAGAAGGAAAAGTAGTTATGAGAAAATTGATAGAAAAATTTCAAAAACTATCGGCACCTAGAATCATATTACTTGGATTTTTTTGTGTTATTTTTCTTGGCTCAGTTTTATTATCATTACCGATTGTAACGAAGTCAGGAGAAGCAACCCCTTATATCGATGCACTTTTTACATCTACAACATCTGTTTGTGTAACAGGATTAGTAACTGTTAATACGATGGCTCATTGGAATTTGCTAGGACATATCATTATCTTATTATTAATTCAGTTTGGAGGACTTGGTTTTGTGGCTGTTATGACCTCGCTGATGATTGTAATTGGAAAGAAGGTTAGTTTAAAAGAGCGATTATTAATTCAAGAGGCATATAGTTTTCATAAATTATCAGGTGCTGTAAATTTTATAAAAAAAGTATTAATTGGAACTCTGATTGTAGAAGGAATAGGAGCAGTTTTTTTTATGTTCCAGTTCATTCCTCAGTTTGGAATTTTAAAAGGAATTTGGATTTCAATTTTCACTTCAGTTTCTGCGTTTTGTAATGCGGGAATTGATATTATTGGAGAAAATAGTCTAGTTCCCTATGTTGGTAATCCATTAATTAATATTGTTACGATGGCTTTAATTGTAAGTGGTGGTATTGGGTTCCCCGTTTGGTTTGATATCATTCGTGTTGGAAAAATGGTAGCGAAAAGAGAGATAAGTACAAAACGAGTTTTTTTAAGACTATCATTACAATCTAAAATTGCATTGACGACGACAGCTGTTTTAATTCTTGGTGGTGCCATTATGGTTTTTTGTTTAGAATATAACAATGAGTCAACAATAGGAACATTTTCGGTTGTAGATAAAATACAGGCATCTTTCTTTCAGTCAGTGACACTTCGTACAGCTGGTTTTGCCTCGATTGCTCAAGAAAATTTAAGAGATGATACTTCATTGATTTGTATTATTTTGATGTTTATTGGAGGCTCCCCTGTTGGAACAGCAGGTGGGATTAAAACAGTTACGATTGCCGTTTTATTTGCAACTGTTATATCAGTGATTCGAGGAAAAAAAGCAGTGACTCTTTATCATCGTAAAATTTCAATTGAAACAGTAAAGAAAAGTTTAGCAATGATTTGTATTACTTTATTTTTCTTATTAGTTGCAACATTTCTTTTAAATATTACAGAAACACAAGCAGACTTTATGACATGCCTTTATGAGGTGGCATCGGCAATTGGAACAGTAGGACTTAGTAAAAATTTGACGCCGTATTTGTCAGATGTTGGAAAACTAATTATTATTTTGACAATGTATATGGGACGTGTAGGTCCTATTACAATGGCAGTTGGATTTCAAGTAAAAAATAAGCAGGCAATGATTGAATTCCCAGAAGAGGATGTATTAATAGGATAAGGAATGGAAAAATGAAAAAAGGATTTGCAGTATTAGGTCTTGGAAGATTTGGAACAAGTGTGGCAATACATTTGGCAGAAACAGGAGCAGAAGTTATGGTTGTGGATAAAGATGAAAATAATATCCACGAAATAGCAGATTTAGTTACGTATGCAGTGCAAGGTGATATTTCTGAACCTGAGACATTAAAATCATTAGGAATTGGAAATTTAGACGCTGTTATTGTCGCCAGTGCAGGAAATATTGAAGCTAGTGTTATGGCTACAATTTTAGCGAAGGAGCAAGGTGTTCCTTATGTTATGGCAAAGGCACAAAATGAAATTCATGGTAAAATCCTTGAAAAAGTAGGTGCAGATAGTGTGATTTATCCAGAAAAGGAAATGGGAGCAAGAGTGGCAAGAAATTTAACTGTAGGAAATTTCATCGATCTCTTTGAACTTTCTTCTAAAGTGAGTATGGTAGAAATGATTGTAAAGCCAGAGTGGGAGGGAAAAACTCTCATAGAGCTAGATTTAAGAGGTCGTTATGGAGTCAATGTAGTCGCTGTAAAATGTGAAAATGACTTAGATGTAAGTCCAGCTCCTACAGAAGCATTGCACCAAGGAATGCATTTATTATTAACAGGATATAACCATGATCTGAAAAAGCTCATGCAGGTGAAGTCATGATAACAAGTAGTGCAAATGGACAAATTAAAAATTTGATAAAACTTCAAAAAAGTGCAAAGGCAAGAAAACAGCAAGGGGTCTTTCTTGTAGAAGGCTTGCGATTATTTCGCGAAGTGCCAAAAGAGCAAATAGTAAAAGTTTATATCACAGAAGAATTTTTAGAGAAACATGAGGAACTGTTACAAGAAATAGAGTATGAGTTAGTAACAAATCAAGTATTAAAAGAAGCCTCTGATACAAAGACACCTCAAGGAGTTATGGCAGTCGTTAAGATGTTAAAATATTCATTGGATGAGTTAAAAGGATATGATAATCCATGTTTTATGGTGCTAGAAAACATTCAAGATCCAGGGAATCTTGGAACGATTATTCGAACGAGTGAAGGTGCTAATATTACTGCTGTTTTAATGAGTGAAGATACCGTAGACATTTATAATTCTAAAGTAGTGCGCTCTACTATGGGTTCTATTTTTAGAACAAAATTTATTTATCTTTCTATGGAAGAGATTTTTACATTTTTAAAAGAGGAAAAGATTACAACATATGGCGCCCATTTAGATGGACAAGATTTTTATGAAGAAGATTATAAGACTGCCTGTGCATTTTTTATAGGTAATGAAGGCAATGGTTTGACAGAAGAAACAACAAGATTAGTGGAAAGAAAAATTAAAATTCCAATGTATGGTCAAATAGAATCTTTAAATGCAGCAATTGCAGGTACTGTTTTAATGTATGAAGCAATGAGACAACGAAGACAGTAAAAATAATTGAAAAAGGAGATTGTTATATAGAGGTAGCAATCTCTTTTCTTTGTGTATGCGTACAGAAATAATG
>JADIML010000115.1 GCA_017694765.1 Candidatus Scybalomonas excrementavium | reverse complement strand
AGCGTCAGATGTGTATAAGAGACAGCTGTTAGTTACCTCTATGACTCTTCTATCCTATTGGAATTACTCCTGATTGCGTTGACTTTCGATTGTTTAATTGTTATTATTAAAATAACATTTTATAGAATCGTATTCTGTTATTTTATAAATTGCAAATATGTTTTAGAAAGGAATTTTTTTATGAAATACCCAACTCGTCTTAGCGATGCCGCCCATATTTTAATTTTTATTTACTTAAATCCAAAAAGCGACTTATCTAGCTCAGCTATAGCAACAAGTATCCAAACTCATCCTTCTTATGTTAGACAATTAATGTCAGCCTTAAAAAAAGCCAATCTTTTAGAAACAAAACAAGGTGCAACCAATCCAAAATTACATCGTCCTCTAGAACAAATCAGTCTACTAGATGTATATCGTGCTGTAGAAGGTGATAAACCTCTTCTTCATCAAGACACTCATACAAATCCAGAGTGTGGTGTTGGTGTCCAAATTCAACTTTCTCTTAAAGACTGTTTTGAACAAGTACAAAAAAAAGCAGAAAAAGAGATGGAACATATTACCTTAAAAACCGTACTAGAGCTTTTTCAACAGAAAGTAGAGATGGAAATTTAGTTGATAAGAATCATTCTCTAAGAAAATTTCCCTATCATGGAATAAAGTGTGCTTTGCAGTCTTTTCGCGACTTTCCATTACTTCTAGCAAGGTACACTTTGTCACGCATTCGTAATTTACGACGTACGTTGTGATGATAGCTTGTGCCTGCCACAGCTCATAGCGATTCCGATAGTCATAAGTAAGTTACTTCTAGTCATTAATATTAATATCGAGACTTCATATCATTGGAAAATACACAAATCATAAATACCACGATTGCTAGGACACCTAATATAATGTAATTATATTTGACATTTACATTCATAATTGTAAATCCAAAGAGTAATACGGAACTTCCCAAATTACAAACTAATGAAATCATGGAAAAAACGGTATTTCTATAGTCATCCTTTTCTATACTTTCGTTTATCATAGATGCAAACATCGGTGAGGTAACTCCCCATATTAATCGATATCCACTAACTAATAGAAATATGCTTGTAAAAGTTGGTACCCACTTACAAGTATCATAGAACAAAATACATTCAATAAACACATGATACGCAACTGTTTATTCGAATAAATATCATTTATAAATCCTTTTATAATAGAAAATGTACTAATATTTTTCTTATTTTCTTTTTGCGTGACTGGAAGAAAATAAGCTATCATGTACAAAAATATATTAGAAATCAAAGTAGCTATAAATGGCCATCTAATATTCCCATATGTTGTGAACACAAAACAGCCAACAAATGAAAATTTTATCATAATACTCCTCCATATTTCCCAATCTTTATTTGCCTACCATTTTCATATTATTATTTTTTTATTCTTTTCCAAGAGTTGCTACCATAACTGCTTTTATCGTGTGCATTCGATTTTCTGCCTCTTCAAAAATAATATCGGCGTGCTGTTCGAATACCTCTTGTGTAATTTCATTTCCTTTGACAGCTGGTAAACAGTGCATAACAATCGTTGTATCTTTTCCTGTTTTTTGAAGTAAATCCTGATTCACTTGATAAGGCTTTAATAAGGCAATTCTCTCTGCAGCCTTTGCTTCTTCTCCCATAGAACACCATACATCTGTATAAATTGCATCCGCATTTTTTACTTCTTCCACATCTTCAGACAAGGTAATCGTTCCTTCTGATTGTTTTGCATATTCTTCACAAGTCATAACGAGCTCTTCTTTTGGCCATAAACTTTTTGGTGCAATTAAAGTAAAGTGAAGCCCTAACTTGGCACACCCAATCATAAGAGAGTTTGCCATATTATTACGTCCATCTCCGATATATACAAAGTATAATCCTTTTAAATAACCATAGTGTTCTTTTAATGTAAGCATATCTGCTAAAATCTGTGTTGGATGATAGTCATCGGTTAATCCATTCCATACAGGAACTCCACTATATTTTGCTAATTTTTCCACATTTTCATGAGAAAATCCACGAAACTCAATTCCGTCAAACATTCTTCCTAATACACGAGCTGTATCTTCTACAGATTCTTTATGTCCTAACTGGATATCATCCTTCCCAAGATATTCTGGATGTGCCCCTTCATCGATACAAGCAACCGTAAATGCACATCTTGTACGAGTGGAAGGCTTTTCAAAAATAAGCGCAATATTTTTTCCTTGTAATCGTTTCCCTGTAATTCCTATTTTCTTATCCGCTTTTAGCTTTCCTGCTAAATCAAGTAAAAATTCAATTTCCTCTTTTGTAAAATCCTTTAATGTTAAAAAACTTCTTCCTTTCATATTCAGTTCCTCTCTTTTCTCTTTCTCATAAACAGATACGATATATGAGTTAATTTTTCCATATTATAACAATTTTCATTTGGAAAGTCAAAGCATTTTTGAATATTTATACAATTTATTTAATTTTTTATTCATTCTTTCCTCAGAAAATATAACGTAAAATTCTTACTATATAAGATACTCTTTACATTCCCCTTCCACTACAAACTGTACATCCATATACACGTTTGGTTCTACCAGATTCCAATAAAACTTGTGTGCATGCCTCTAGTGTAGCACCTGTTGTATAAATATCGTCAATCAGTAACACTGTCTTTAACTCTTGTTCCTTTCCTAACGTTCCGATTCGAAATGCCTGTTTTAAATTGCGATACCTGTCTTTATTATCTAATTCTTTTTGTGGTCTTGTTTCTATCACACGAATTAAACCATTTGGATAACAAGGAATTTCTAACAGTTTTGCTATCCTTTTTGCTAATACTTCTGCCTGATTGTATCCTCTTTGTCGCTTCTTTCTTTTATGAATCGGAACTGGTATAATACAGTCGATTTGAACTCTTGTCCATTCTCTTTCATATCGTCTCACAAGCTCCTTTGCATACCAGTCGGCAAATTCTCTTTTATTATAATATTTAAATTGATACATAGACTTTTTGACCATGCCCTCATAGCGAAGTAAACTATAGGAACGTACAAAGGAACGTTGGTATCGATTACAATCATAACAATACTCTTTTGTTCTCTCTTCTTCATAAAATGGTTTCCCACATTTCATACAATACGGTTCTTCAATATAAGGAACCTGTTCTCTACACTCCTCACATATAAGACAATGCCCCTTTGTCAACTGCTGACAAAGGGGACATTTTCTTGGATATATATAATCAATACTATTTTCCATATATTTTTTTAACTTCTGGAACCAGTTTTTATTTTCCTTCTCCAAATCTACCTTCTCCTTTTTTCTCTTTATATTTTGTAACCAATTGATTTTATTTTTTTATTCTTAGCTTCTAAAATTTTTTCAGAAGCATTTCACTCTTCATCTTACCCAATTACTTTCGATTCTTCCCCCATTTTTTGAATCTCTTGTAACTGATAAGCAAGTCCACTATATCGAAGTTGTTCGTTGACATTTTGAATCATCATATCTACTGTAGAAGGGTTTCCTACCATTGTAACACATTTTTTTGCCCTTGTAACAGCTGTATATAAAAGATTTCGATTAAATAGCACCCTTGGACCTGTCATTAAGGGAATAACAATAGCTGGATATTCGCTTCCTTGAGATTTATGAATTGTGATTGCATAAGCTAGCTCTAGTTCATCTAGCATAGCAAACCCATATTTGACAACTTTCACTTCATCAAAAACAACGATGACCTCTTCAGAAAATGTATTAATTTCTCGAATAATTCCTACATCTCCATTAAATACTCCAACCCCGGTATCAAGTACAAATCCTCTTCCATTTGTAATTTCCCACTCTAACTTATAGTTATTTTTAATTTGCATGACTTTATCCCCTTCACGGAATACACCAAGATGAACCTCTCTCTCTCGTTTTTCTTCAGAAGGTGGATTTAAGTATTGCTGTAGAATTTGATTCAATTTCTCAACACCTAACTCTCCTTTTCGCATTGGAGTTAATACCTGAATATCATAAGGTGTTGCATCTACATAATTTGGCATTTTATCTCTTACTAAGTAAATCACAACGCCTATGACTTCTTGTACTGACATTCTCTTTAAGAAAAAGAAATCTCGACTTTTATTATCTAAGCGAATACATTCCCCTTGATTAATGCGATGGGCATTGACAACGATATCACTTTGCTCTGCCTGTCGAAAGATTTTATTTAACTCTACAACTGAAAAACATTTAGAAGCAATTAAATCTTTTAATACATTGCCAGCTCCAACTGATGGCAACTGATTAGCATCTCCTACTAAAACAAGTCTCGTTCCCGGAATAAGTGCTGCTAACAAAGCATTCATAAGACTTAGATCTACCATAGACATTTCATCAATAATAACCACATCTGTTTCCAATGGATTTTGTTCATTGCGTTCAAACTGATATCTTGTTTCTCCTTCAAGACCTCCATTCAGCTCTAACAGACGATGAATGGTTTTGGCTTCACATCCTGTAGCTTCTGCCATCCTTTTGGCTGCCCGTCCAGTAGGTGCTGCTAGCATAATATCTAGTCCTTCTCCTTCAAAATATCGGATAATAGCATTAATCGTTGTCGTCTTTCCTGTTCCTGGTCCCCCTGTAACAACAAGAACCCCATTTCTTGCCCCTGTTCGAATCGCTTCTTTTTGTAACTCATCGTAAACAATTTCTCCACTTTGCTCCATCATTTTTAAACTATGTGCTAAATCGGTATCTTCTACATCATAAGAAATATTCAAATCAAGCAATCGTTTGGCAACATTCATTTCCACATAGTACATATGATTGGTATACACCATATCTCGATCCCCGATGTTTTTTACAATAAGTTTTCGATCTAAAATTAAATCCATCAATCTAGGCTCTAATACGTCTTCCGAAACTTGCAACAATTCTGCTCCTCGTACTAAAAGTCTATCTTTTGGAAACGAAACGTGTCCACTATAACTTGCCTGTTGCATCGTATATAAAATTCCTGATTTTAAACGGAAGTCAGAATCTGTTCCGATACCAACCCGACTAGCTATCTCATCTGCCACTTTAAATCCAATTCCTGCAATATCATCTGCCATTTTATAAGGATTCGTTTTAATAATTTCATATAACTTATCCCCATATTCTTTAAAAATTTTCACTGCATAATTGGTAGCAATTCCATACTGGGATAAAAACATCATAGCTTGTCGCATGGCTTGTTTTTCATAAAACTGAGCAGCAATATCCTGTGCCATTCGCTCCGAAATTCCCTTAACTTCAACCAAACGTTCTGGCTCTTCTTCTATAATACGAAACGTATCCATCTTAAATTTTTTCACGACCCGTTTGGCAAGTACAGGTCCCATACCTTTAATAGATCCAGAACCTAGGTACCGTTCCATATCCTTTATACCTTCTGCTGCTTTTACTTCATATTTTTCTACTTTAAATTGAGGACCATGAACAGGATGCTCCATATAATCCCCTTCAAGACGCATATACTCCCCTTCATTTATATAATTAAAATTTCCAACACAAGTTTCTTCATCGATAGAAGTTTCCAATGTCAAAACTGTATATCCATTTTCTTCATTTCGAAATCGAATATGGGCTATATATCCTTCTAAAATTGCCATAATATTTGCCTTTCTCTCTGTATTCTATCTCTTCTATTCCTATCATTTCTATCTAACCGATAGTAAAACTGTCATTGTTATCTATGTTACTCTCCTGTATCCACAAAGTCAATCAAAAGTAAGTATTCTATACACAGT
>JADIML010000010.1 GCA_017694765.1 Candidatus Scybalomonas excrementavium | reverse complement strand
CTCCTATGTTTATTAAAATTTATAAAGCTAACCATACTGTATTATGATATAAATGAAATAATACAGTATAATAATTCCTTTATAGTTATATATGATTGTGATATGAGAAGAAAAGACTATCCGTTCAGAGCTCCTGAACCTGATAGCCTTTTCTTTTTGTTTTCTTTTATCTATACTATTTACTATTTTATAGATTATTTTCTACGCTTCTCTTCTATATCCTTTTTTATATCGTGTCAGTATCTTTTTCAAGATTTTTAAAATAATTGGAAGCAATCAATAAATACTTCAATCATTCCACCACATACCATACCATCTTCTTCGGCATCCTTTCCCGTCATATCAACTTGTACCAGCTTTGATATGCCTTGCTCCATACATTGAATTGCCTGATGTTGGATATCTGCTTCTGCACAGCCACCACCGATCGTTCCTATCATTTGTCCAGTTCTCATAACTAACATTTTCGTTCCAATTCCTCTTGGTGCTGCGCCTTTTCTAGAAATAATCGTTACAATAGCTAATGGTAATTTTGTCTTCTTCCACTCTTTTTCTAAATATTCAATAATTTCTGTTGTAAAACCACTGCTTCCTTTTTCTTGATTTTTTACTTGTATAATTTCTGCCATAATTGCTACTGCAATTTCTGCTGGAGTTTCGGCACCAATCTTCATTCCAATTGGTGAATACATACTATCTACAAGGTTTTTATCAAATCCATCAGATATCATCAAATCTTTTACACTTTTTACTCTCTTTTTACTTCCAATCATTCCAATGTAAGCATGATTTTTCTTTAAAATAGACCTCAGACATTCAATATCGTACCGATGCCCTCTTGTAACAATTACAAAATATGTATTCTCATTTCCTTCAATTGTTTCTAATCCTTTTTCAAATTGATCACAAATGACATAATCTGCCCCTGCTGCTTTTGCACGCTCTGCAAAAAAAGGTCTATCTTCTAAAACTGTAACAGAAAACTCTAACATTTTTGCCATTTTAATTACAGCGATAGATACATGCCCCCCACCACAAATTATCATATGAGGATCTGATTTTATACTTTCTACAAAAACTCTCTCCCCATTCATCATAGCTATAGTAGGCTTATCTGATGCAATAACCTCTCTTGGAAGGGATGTGAATACAGCTACATCCTCCTCACTATTATATAGGCGTTCTCCTACATAAATCGCTTTTTTACCTTGATGTTCTCCCTCAATGATCGTTGCTACCCGATTTTTTTGTTTTCTATCTAAATTTATTAATTCATTTATAAAAAACACAAAAACACTCCTTTCTCACAAAACATAGAGCTTTCATTTCCTATTTGTCTCTTTTATCTGTCGTTCCATCTCCCATTTTTATTACTTCCAATGAGTCTCCAACATGAATCGTTCCACCTTGAACAACAACTGTAAAAACCCCTTCTCTTGGCATAATACAGTCACCTACTTGATAAAAGATTTCACATTCTGAATGACATTTTTTCCCAACTTGTGTCAATTCTAATATGACATCATTACATTGAAAGACTGTTCCAATTGGATATGTTTTAAAATCCATGCCTTCTACTAAAAGATTCTCTCCAAAAGCACCATCATCTACACTGGCACCTCTTTTCCTGAATTCTTCTACTCTATCATAAGATAGTAAACTAACTTGCCTATGCCAATTTCCTGCATGAGCATCGTTTTCAATGCCATAATTTTCAATAAATTTTGCTTCTTTTACATCCTTTTTCTGTGTTCCTTTTTTTTCACTAATGCATACTGCCTTTACAATTCCCATATTATTTCCTTTCTTCTTTCTCTTTTTAACCACCAATTTGAACCATGCTTCTTGTTTCTTCATCGTCAATTTGTCCCTTATGAAATTGATGTGAAATCGGTTTTTTTACAATAGCATCTCGTAATACTTTGCTTAGCTCCTCTTGGCTAATACCCTCTCTTAACTTCTCTCGCAAATCGATTCCTTGTTTATGATGAAGACATAACTTTAATATCCCATCACTTGTTAAACGCACCCGATTACAAGAGGAACAAAACTCATGAGATACTGCACTAATAAACCCAATTCCTTTTTGAAATCCTTCAAATTCATAATAAACAGCTGGACCATTTCCATATACTGTTTGTGATCGTCTTGCTTTTCCATATACACTTTCTAATAAAGCTAAAATTTCATCATTAGAAATCGGATCATACTGTTTTCCATATCCAATTGGCATCATTTCAATAAATCTTACTGCAATTGGATCATCTTTTGCCAACTTAGCAATTTCAACGATTTGATCTTCATTAAACTCTCGAACAGGTACACAATTAATTTTAATCGGAATTCCCTCTTCCATACAGGCTTTCATCCCATCTAAAACATCAGATAAATTCCCTCTTCTTGTAATCTTTGAAAATGTCTCTCGATCTAATGTATCTAAACTAATATTAGCAGCTGTTAAGCCGGCTTTCTTTAAATCCTTCGCCATTTCCTTTAATAAAATCCCATTTGTTGTAATCGTAACCTGCTCCATATATGCTTCATTCTTTAACATAGAGATTAACTTTACAATATTTGCTCGAACAAGAGGCTCTCCTCCTGTCAGCTTAATTTTTCTCACCCCAATCTCTTTTGCTGCCAATGCAACTTGATAAATTTCTTCAAAAGATAAAATCTCATTATGACTCATACATGCAATTCCCTCTTCTGGCATACAATATACACATCGAAGATTACAACGATCGGTCACAGAGATTCTCATATAATCAATGATACGCTCTTGATTATCTTTCACGACTACACCTGCTTTCTATTCCAAAAAAGCTATTTTGTTTCTTATTTTTTGTTGTTATATTTTATTAACTTTTCCTTATTACTTGTCTTAGTTGTGCATTTCTTGATCCACTTTATAATGTCCACTTTTTCCACCTAATTTTTCTACTAAATGAACGCTGTGAATCATCATACTTCGATCCATTGCCTTACACATATCATATATCGTAAGTAACGCCGTTGTTACTCCTGTTAATGCTTCCATTTCAACACCTGTTCTTCCTGCTAACTTGGTCGTACAAATGGCACAAATTTCACAAGATTCCTCGTCCATTTTAAAATCAATGGAAACTTTTGTAAGCATAAGTGGATGGCACATCGGAATTAATTCACTCGTTTTCTTCGTTGCCATAATTCCAGCTACTCTAGCAACGCCTAAAACATCTCCCTTTTTTGCAGTTCCTTCCTTCACCATTTTATAAGTTTCTTCATTCATTCGAATAACACCAGAAGCAATGGCAACACGTTCTGTAATTGCCTTTTCGGTAACATCGACCATAATCGCATTTCCAGCTTCATCAAAATGATTTAATTTTCCCATCTTTTTACCTATCACTTTCTATGAGTATTGATTATTCTCTTTATCAAATGATTATTTTCCAAATCCACAATTCGGATACGTACAAACTGGGCAATTCGTACAAAGTCCACCATATCCATATTGTGCAATTTCTGCAAATGTTAGTTTTTCTCCTGCAATTAGTCTTGGTAAAACAAGATCAAAGATTGTTTTTCTTTCATACATCACACATCCTGGAAGACCACATACTGGTATTTCTCCATTATAATAAGAAATTAAAAACATTGCTCCTGGTAATACTGGTGCTCCATAAGATACAATATCTGCTCCTGTCGCTTTAATCGCTCCTGGAGTACGATCATCTGGATCAACGCTCATTCCTCCAGTACAAAACACCATTTCTGCTCCATCTACAATAGCTTGTTCAATGGCTTTTGTGATATCTTCTTGACAGTCATCTACAATTTTTTGATAAAGCACTGTTACACCAAATTCTTCTAATTTACCTTTTACAACTGGTCCAAATTTATCTTGAATTCTTCCCTTAAACACTTCACTTCCTGTTGTAATAATAACTGCTTTTTTCTTCACAAAAGGCAAAATTTCGATCAGTGGTTTCTCTCCTACCAGCTTCTTTGCTTGATTCATTTTTTCCTCTTCAATAATTAAAGGAATGACTCTTGTACCTGCAATTTTTGTTCCTTTCTTTACTGGAATATTTCCATGAATCGTAGCAATCATCATATCACCTAAAGCATTCACCTGATAAAGACGCTCTTTATCAATTTTTAACAGCCCATCCGTATCTGCAATTACTTCGATTTTACCTTCTTTAATCTCACTAGGACGTACATTTTCACTCTTACAAAGCTCATATAAAATCTCTGCTGCTTCATTTTCATGTAACATCCCCTCTTTCTTCTCCCAGACATAAAGATGTTCTTTTCCCATTGACAAGAGAACTGGTATATCTTCTTCCTTTATAATATGCCCTTTACGAAAAACTGCTTCCTTTGTAACCCCTGGAACAATCTGTGTTAAATCATGACACAATACATGTCCCACTGCATTTTCTGTATCAATTAGCTTCATACTTATTTCCTCCTAATTTTATATTGGAAACACTTCTCTACCCGTGTTTGTTAAACTTTTATCTTTCTGAAAAAAACTCCTTACCAAACTCAATGGTAAGGAGATACTGTTGCAAATTCATTTAAATTGACTTACTTCATTATTATATCAGATCCTTAGATATTTTCAAGCTAAACCCGACCTATCAAGTAGAATTTTTTTATAAAACTTAATTTTTATAAAATCTAAAATTAGCACGACAAACGCATGAATGAACTTTTTATGAACAAACCTCCTTTTTTTGGTATGATAGAAAAAAGGAGGTTTTGTTTATGGAAGAATTATTAGAGTGGATGGAATATATTG
>JADIML010000114.1 GCA_017694765.1 Candidatus Scybalomonas excrementavium | reverse complement strand
CCATACTACTGTTTTTGCACCTTCTAATGCTTCTTTAAATAGTGCAACAGATTTAGGTCCGATGTCAAATCCTGACCAACCTTCTGGAATATCTTCTCCACATACTTGTGTTTCTGTATCATTAGAGAATTCTTTACCAGCTACATTATCGATAGGAAGTAATAATTTTACTCCTTTTTCTTCTGCTTTTTTAATCATTTCTAAAGCATAATCCATTTTATCAGCTTCTAATAAAGAATTACCGATTTCATGTCCCTGTGCTTTCGCGAACGTATAAGCCATACCTCCACCAATGATTAATGTATCTACTTTTTCAAGTAAATTATTAATTACGTTGATTTTATCAGATACTTTAGCTCCACCTAAGATAGCTACGAATGGACGAACTGGTTTTTCTACAGCTTCTCCTAAGAATTTAATTTCTTTTTCCATTAAGTATCCAACTACATTTTCTTTTGTGTATTTTGTAACACCAACATTTGAGCAGTGAGATCTGTGAGCAGTACCAAAAGCATCGTTTACGAACAATTCATTGTCACAAAGTGCTGCTAATTCTTTTGCATAGTCTTCTGCTTTTTCATCTTTTCCGTATTTTGTTTCTTCAGCTCTATAACGTGTATTTTGAAGTAATAATACTTCACCTTCTTTTAAAGAAGCTGCAACTGCTTTTGTCTCTTCTCCTGTTACAACTGGATCATTTACAAATTTTACTTCTACACCTAAACGTTCTGTTAATGCTTTTGCAACTGGTTCTAAAGACATTTCTGGTAATGGTTCTCCCTTTGGTTTTCCTAAGTGAGAGCAAAGAATTACTTTACAACCTTGTTCTAATAATTTTTTGATTGTTGGAAGAGCACCATCGATACGGTTATAGTTTTGAATAACACCGTCTTTTAAAGGCACATTGAAATCACAACGAACTAAAACTTTTTTACCTGCTACATTTTGTAAATCATCTACTGTTTTTTTGCTAAGCATTGGAAATTTCCTCCTTTATATAAATAGGGTCTGGTCTTTCTAGACCAGACCCTAAATTGAATCTTTTTATTCAGATTATTCTACTAATAATTATACGAATGATTAAGCTAATTCAGAGAAGTATTTGATTGTTCTTACCATCTGAGATGTGTAGCTGTTTTCATTGTCGTACCAAGAAACAACTTGTACCTGATATAAGTCATCTCCAACTTTAGATACCATTGTTTGAGTAGCATCGAATAAAGAACCGAAGTTCATTCCTACGATATCAGAAGAAACGATTTCGTCTTCTGTGTATCCATAAGATTCGTTAGCTGCTGCTTTCATTGCTGCATTGATTCCATCAACTGTTACATCTGTTCCTTTTACAACAGCTGTTAAAATTGTTGTAGATCCTGTTGGAACTGGTACACGCTGAGCAGAACCGATTAATTTTCCATTTAATTCTGGAATAACTAAACCAATAGCTTTTGCAGCACCTGTAGAGTTAGGTACGATATTAACTGCTGCTGCACGAGATCTTCTTAAATCACCTTTTCTTTGTGGTCCATCAAGAGTCATCTGATCTCCTGTATAAGCATGAATTGTGCTCATAATACCAGACTGAATTGGAGCATATTTATTTAATGCGTCAGCCATAGGAGCTAAACAGTTTGTTGTACAAGAAGCTGCAGAAATTACTGTATCTTCTGGTTTTAATGTGTCGTGGTTTACATTGAAAACGACTGTAGGAAGGTCATTTCCTGCAGGAGCAGAGATAACAACTTTTCTTGCACCAGCTTTTACGTGAGCTTCTGCTTTTGCTTTAGATGTATAGAAACCTGTACATTCAAGAACAACGTCTACTCCGATTTCTCCCCATGGAAGGTTTTCGGCGTTTGCTTCTGCATAAATTTTGATTGTCTGTCCATCAACTGTGATGCTATCTTCACCAGCTTCTACTTTATCAGCTAAAGCATATCTTCCCTGAGAAGAGTCGTATTTTAATAAATGAGCTAACATTTTAGGACTTGTTAAGTCGTTGATTGCAACTACTTCATATCCTTCAGCTCCAAACATTTGTCTGAATGCAAGACGTCCAATACGTCCAAAACCATTAATTGCTACTTTTACTGCCATGATAATTCCTCCTAAGTTTGTTATAATATTAACTTTATAATATCCACCATATATGATGGTTATTAATCTGGCATGAATTGGTATTCTTCATTCTTTTATATCATACCCAAAATATTAAAAAAATTCAAGACATAAAATTTATAATTTCAGCACATTCTTTTGTGCATTATGCCATTTTTTCTTCTTTCACATATCCTGCGATATTTTGTGCATGATCCGATATTCTTTCTAAATTACTTATAATGTCAAGGAATACAACGCCTGCACGTGCTTCGCAAGAGCCTTTTGAAAGTCGATTAATATGTTTTTCACGAAGTTTTTCTTCTAAATTATCCACTTCTTCTTCTAACATTGCTACTTTTTTGACATATTCAATATCTTCTGTTTTTCTAGCTAAAATACTGTTATAAAAACTATCTTGTACTGTTTGACAAATTTCTCTTAGCTCATTCATTCCACTTTCTGAGAATGTAAAGTCATCTTGTTGTCGATATTGTGCAAATTCTGCTAAGTTCTCTACATGATCACCGATACGCTCCATATCACTTACCGTATAAAATAAATGATTGATTAATTTATGTTGCTCTTCTGTAATCGATAAATTATTAATCTTTATAAGATATTCTGTAATTGCAGTTTCTAATTTATTAATATTTTTTTCTCTTTCAAATACTTTTTGTATACTTTCATCCGATGGTTTTTTCTTGTTGCATAAAATATCAATCACTTCTTTTGTGTTTTCAAGAACAATTTCTCCCATCTGTACGACTTCTTCTACAGCATTTTCCACAGCCAATGATGGAGTACATAAAATACGATCATCTAAATGCTTTAATACAATATCTTCTTTTTCTTCTACTTTTTCTTCCTCTTCGCTACCTCTTACAAGTTTTCCAGATAATTTTACAAGAAGAGACGCAAATGGGAATAAAATAATTGTATTTGTTATATTGAAAATTGTATGAAAAATTGAAATTTCTGTTTTATTAATATTGGAAGCTGCAAGCTCTGGGAATATAAGGAATCCAATAAACATAATAACTCCAAAAATAACAGCACCTGCCACATTAAATAAAAGATGGATTCCAGCTGCTCGTTTTGCTGTCTTATTGGCACCAGCACTAGAAAGAATCGCAGTAATACAAGTACCAATATTTTGTCCTAATGTAATGAAAATAGCAGAACGCCAGTTTACGATTCCATTTGCTGCTAACGTCTGTAAAATACCAACAGATGCAGAAGAGCTCTGAATAATCGCAGTTACAACAGCGCCAACCAAAATACCTAAAATTGGATTTCCTCCAAGAACGCTAAATGCTTTTGAAAAAATTGGACTATCCTTATAAACACTAACTGAATCTGACATAAAAGATAAACCAATAAACAAAAGACCAAATCCAACTATAATTTCCCCAATTTGATGCTTTTTTATACCTTTTGTAAAAACTAATAAAAATACACCAATTCCTACAAATAAAGGTGCTAAAAATTCTGGTTTTAAAAATGCTGCCCATTCAGAGGCAGATACAATCCAAGCTGTTACTGTAGTACCAATATTCGCTCCCATAATAACGCCAACTGATTGTGTTAAATTAAGAATTCCTGCATTTACAAATCCAACAACCATGACTGTTGTCGCAGAACTACTTTGAATAATCGCCGTAATAAAAGCACCCATAAGAACACCTAACAAACGATTGTTTGTCAAATATCCTAGAAGTTGCTT
>JADIML010000009.1 GCA_017694765.1 Candidatus Scybalomonas excrementavium | reverse complement strand
TGTGATACAGAATGGAGTTCCTATTTCATCCTGTCTTCTATAACGTTTTCCAATGTTTCCTCTATCATCATATTCACAGTTATAGTATTTGGATAACTCTGCATAAATTTTTTCTGCTCCTTCTCCTAATTTCTTAGATAAAGGAAGCACACCGATTTTTACTGGTGCTAATGCTGGATGGAAATGAAGAACGGTACGTACATCTCCACCTTCTAATTCTTCTTCATCATAAGCTCCACATAAGAAAGCAAGTGTGACACGATCTGCTCCAAGAGATGGTTCGATAACATATGGAATATATTTTTCTTTCTTTTCATCATCAAAATATGTTAAATCTTGTCCTGATACTTCTTGGTGACGACTTAAATCATAGTCTGTTCTATCAGCGATTCCCCATAATTCTCCCCAACCAAATGGGAATAAAAATTCGATATCGCTTGTTGCTTTACTATAAAAAGAAAGTTCTTCTTGATCGTGATCACGAACTCTCATTTCTTCTTCTTTCATTCCAAGACTCTTTAACCAATTGATACAAAACTCTCTCCAGTATGCAAACCATTCAAGATCGGTATCTGGTTCACAGAAGAATTCTAATTCCATCTGCTCAAATTCACGTGTACGGAATGTAAAGTTACCCGGTGTAATCTCATTACGGAATGATTTACCAATCTGACCAATACCAAATGGGATTTTTTTACGAGATGTTCTTTGTACGTTTTTAAAGTTTACAAAGATCCCCTGTGCTGTCTCTGGTCTTAAATATACTGTATTTTTCGCTTCTTCTGTTACACCTTGGAATGTTTTAAACATTAAGTTAAACTGACGAATGTTTGTGAAATTATGACTTCCACAAGTTGGACATGGAACTTCATTTTCTTTTATAAAATCTTCCATTTGTTCATTAGTCCAGCCATCTACAGAACTATTGAGTTCGATTCCTTTTTCTCCTGCGAAATCTTCAATAATTTTATCGGCACGGAATCTTTCATGACATTCTTTACAATCCATTAATGGATCTGAAAATCCACCTAAGTGTCCAGATGCAACCCAAGTTTGAGGGTTCATAAGAATGGCACAATCAACACCCACATTATATGGATTTTCTTGGATGAATTTTTTCCACCAAGCTTTTTTCACATTGTTTTTTAATTCTACTCCAAGATTACCATAATCCCAAGTGTTTGCAAGTCCACCATAAATATCAGAACCTGGATATACAAATCCTCTTGCTTTGGCTAAAGCAACAATTTTCTCCATTGTCTTTTCCATAACTCTTTACCTCTAATTTTTATATTTTCTATGTTTTATAACGATTATCCTACATTTGCTTTTCTTTTGTCAAGAAATTTTGCAAAACTTTTAAAAGGATATCTATTTTTCTTGATATAAAATGACACTTTTCTGATTAGCCGGAACCTGAATCAGATTCTTATCTATAAACTCCACTTGACTCGAATAATACATAACAGTTCCATCTAGTAAAAGCTGTATCCCATCTGGATCTTCGATTACAACATACTTCATTCCTTCCATTTCTTCTGGAAATTCTTTTACTTCTTTTTTGGTGTCAGCCTCAATCCATTTCAGATCCATGAATTCTTTTTTATTGTCTAATAGGCTCTTTGTATAATCACCTTGTTCTAATGTAGTATCTGTAAAAGCAACATAGTCATCCGTATTACTATATAACAGTTTTAACGATGCTTTTTCTTCCTTCACTTCAAAATCTTTTAAAGAAATACTTCCTTCTCCTCGTTCTTTTTGCTGTGCTGTTACTTCTTTATCAATAAACTGTTTTAATTCATCCTCACTATAATATTCTTTATCAAAGTCTTCTACAGATAAACTTTCTACTTTTCCCTCTTTATTAATATAAACTGTATTTGCTTTCATTTTATTGATGGGATTTCCACATGCTGTTAATAAGCTGGCTGTTACTAGCAAAATAACCGTTGTTTTTCCTATCCTTCTCACACTCTTACTCCTATTCTATGAAAGAAACTATCAAATAGTATCTCTCCTTTTTCTTCTAATTTTAACACTTTTTTCTTATGGCTTAATAAGTGTCTATTAGAAATTCCAATGTTTTAAATGTCTTATCCACATAATATTTCACATACTCGTTTGTAATCTCTCTTAACTCCCGTAATACTTCTGAAGATACTGTAAATGTATATAATTTTTCTAATGGACTCGATAAAATGTATTGTAGTGCATACAAGGTAGATTCACGAATTTTTAATGGATACTTGATTTGTTGCACACAATCTTTACAAAGGACACCTCCACTTTGACTATGAAAAGCAATTAAGTTGTCTTCTTTTCCACAAGATACACAACAAAATACAGACATGGCTTGTCCATAAAAAGCGAGAATCTTAATCTCATAAATACACCGTACTAAGCTATGAGGAATCGTTCCTTTGGCAAGGGCTCTTAAACTTTGATACAGTAATTTTAAAATAGCTAATTCATCATTATTTTCATTCGTCAAATAGTCGGCAAATTCACAAAAGTACATTCCAAGGTATACGGTATTTAAGTCTCCTCGAAGCTCTGTAAAATAATTTGAGATATCAGCATGATGTAAATTATACGAACTTCTTCCTTCGTAGAAAGAAAATTGCCCAAAAGAAAATGGCTGACAAATTGCAAGAAATGGACTATTTGGTCTTCTTGCTCCCTTTGCAAATGCCGAAATTTTTCCTCTTTCTTTTGTTAATAATACAAGTCTTCGATCATAATCACCGACATTAGAAGCAGATAATACCATTGCTGTTAATGTGACAAGATCACCCATTTTATAAACTTAGATCCTTTCTATCATATCCGTAGTTCTTTAACATAAGCTCGCTATCTCTCCAGTCCTTTTTCACTTTTACCCAAAGCTGTAAGTTTACTTTCATATCTAAAAGACCTTCGATTTCAATTCTAGCCTGTGTTCCAATCTTTTTCAGCATAGATCCTTGTTTTCCAATAATGATTCCTTTATGAGAATCTCGTTCACAGACAATGGTAGCATCAATATCGACAATATCACCTTTTGGTCGCACTTTCATTTTTTCCATCATAACAGCAATTCCATGTGGAACTTCTTTATCTAAGCATCTAAGTGCTTTCTCTCGAATTAGTTCTGCTACAATTTGTCGCTCCGGCTGATCGGTAATCGTTTCCTCATCATAATATTGTGGTCCCTCTGGAAGCTGTTTCATAATGGCAGAAAGCACTTCTTCCATATTTCTACTTCTTAGAGCAGAAACTGGTATCATGTCTGCCACCGGTAAAATCCCTTTATAAGCCTTCATAACTTCACCAATTTCATTTTTATCAATCGTATCAATCTTATTAATAATTAAAATAACTGGTGTTTTTGTCTGCTTTAACTGTTCAATAATATACTGTTCTCCCGGTCCAATATACGTACTAGCTTCCACAACCCATAAAATAACATCAACTTCATTTAATGTTCTTTGAGCAACGGTTAGCATATATTCTCCAAGTTTATTTTTCGCCTTATTCATCCCCGGAGTATCAAGGAAAATAATTTGTCCTCTCTCATCTGTATAAACCGTCTGAATTCGATTTCTCGTTGTCTGTGGTTTATTGGATGTGATTGCAATTTTTTGTCCAATTAAATGATTCATTAACGTAGACTTCCCTACATTAGGACGTCCAATTAATGTCACAAAACCAGATTTAAATTTATTTTTTGCCATATTCGCAATTCCTCTCTTTTACGTATTGTACTACAAAGTTTGTATTTCACACTTTGTAGTACAATATCATTTAGTTTCTCATCGTGTTTCTATCTTTATCACTAACTCTATTAAAAAATACTTCTTAATTCTAAGAAACATTCTTCGTTTTCTTTTAACTTTGTCTCTCCACCAACTGCACAAATAAGCTGATCTTTTGTA
>JADIML010000113.1 GCA_017694765.1 Candidatus Scybalomonas excrementavium | reverse complement strand
GGCTTACTATGCCCATTATGACTGTACAGCAATTAAAAATTAATTTACCATTCGAGTTTCACGATTTCGTATCAGGAGAAAAAGAAGAGTATTTTTATGACTATATCGTTTTAAATGATTTAGAAGATGTGGAATCAGAAGAAAAAATGGAGATGGAAGAGAGAGAACAAGAGGCAAAAGAATTAGAATTGCTTGCCTGTGCTGCGTCCAAAGATTTTATGCAAAATTATAAGGATATGTTTCGAAAGTGTGGACTAAAATTAGTAATGGCACTGCCTGAAATTGCTGCTTATCAAAGTATGATTTTTCGATGGAGAACTTATGATAAAGAAAAGGATTACGCAATTTTAGATTTAGGACATGAACATATTCATTTGTATTTATTTTTAAATGGAAAATATGAAACAGGACGTAGCATTGAGCCAGGACTCATTGAGATCACATCAAAAATTTCGCAATTTTTGGAAATTGATGAAAGAGAAGCAGAAGAAAGAAAACAAACAAATAAAAATGGCATATTAAATTCAGAGTTTTGTCAAGAGATTTATGGAGATATTACCCTTGAAATTATGAGAGCGATTAACTTTTTTACATTCAACTATCAAAAAAATACACTGGATACCTTATATTATTGTGGTGGCGGAGCAAAAATACAACCACTTATTGACGCACTCAAAAATACAATACCATTACAAATTCGACCATTTTCTGATTTGTTTCAAGGGGAAGAAGCTAAGTTTGTTTTACAAGGAGCACCTGTTGTCGGTATTAGATATAATAAGGAGGAAGAATAAAAAGTGAAATGGAAAAAGGTACAATATCCATCAAAGCAGACAATGAATTTGATTGTCAAAGAAACAAATTATAAACAGCAAATAGGACTCATAATAGGAATTTGTTTTCTTTTCGTACTTGGTGGAAGTTTTATAAAGATTCACGTTTTCGATCGATTTCATAGAATACAAAGTCAACAAAAAGAGTATGCAAGCATTACAAAGCAGATTGAGCAATTAAAAGAAGAGATAAAAGAATATTCATCGATACAAGAACAGTATTATCTTTATACAGATGCGTTATTAGAGAAAGCAGAACAGCAAGAAGTTGATCGTATGGAAGTACTAAAACTTGTGGAACAATGCGCTTTTCAAAAAGCAAAGGTCACAAATATTTTGGTTCAAGAGAATCAAGTGACTTTAACGATCCGAAGTAAAAGTTTATCAAAGTTATCTGAAGTTGTATCAAAGTTTGAAACGAATGAGTTTGTTTCGTATGTCAGTGTATCGACCGCAACTTCTAATAAGGATGAGAGTAAAGGAGATGTCATTGCAAATATTATCGTAGAATTGAAAAATGTAGGTGATGAGTCATGAATCGAAGAAGAGAACAAAGGATAAGAATAGTATCTATTGGACTTAGTATTATTATAATATTAGGAATTGTTTATTATTTTGGTGTATATAAAGTTACTGAAAAAATGTGGAAACAGTATGATATTGAAGAATTAGAAGATGAATTGCTATTATATAAGGTAAAAAGAAATAAATTAAACACAATGAAAGAGGAAATAGAAGTTCATAAAGAGAAAAATATTGGAGTTATGAAGCCATATAATAATTTACAAAAGGAGATGATAGAACTTAATAAAATATTTGAACATGTATCAGATTATCAGTTTTATTTTGATGATCCTACCAGTGATGGTAAAGTAGTTCGAAGAGGTATCACAATTACATTTCATGCTTCTAGCTATCAAAGTGCAAAAAAAATTATTAAGGAATTATATCAATTTCCATATAAAAGCAAACTACATAAAATTAGTATAAATGACACATCTTCTGATTCTGGTATTCGTAAGACAAAAGATGTCGATGTGAGTCTTGAAATCACAGTTTATGAATCCATAACTGAAAATTCAAATGTAGCTGGACTACAAAAATATGAGTCACAAGATGAGAACAAAGATGATAGTGAAGATGAAACGTAAGTAGTGAGATAAGCAAGTAAAGCATAGGAGGAACAATGCAAAAAAGGCAAGATCAAAAACAAAAAAATGCAGGGTTTACACTAGCTGAATTACTTCTAGTAATTGGAATTTTGAGTATTTTACTAACAATTGGTATGCTATCCGTTCAAGTATATCGCAAAAATTTGAAAATGATGGAAATGGATAGAATGGCAAAACAGATTTTTATTGCTGCCCAAAATCATATGACGGCTTTAAAAACAAGTGGAAAATGGGAAACGTATCAAAATAAAAGTGATATGCTAAGAGGAGAGATAGAAAGTGGCTTAGGAAAGAAAATGGAAAAGCCAGCCGATTATCCAACAACACAAATATGGTCAAATTCTGAAATTGGGATAGAAGGAGAACATCATTATTATGTGGTGGGACATACAGAGGAAACCCATGATTTATCACAATCTATTTTAGAAGAGTTACTTCCACAAAATGCCATTGATGATGTGGTACGCCATGAAGGAAAGTATATGATTGAATATGATTATGCTACAGCTACGGTATATGGTGTTTTCTATACAGATAGTTCTGAAGAGTTTCGTTATGAAACTGATATTATGGGAGCCAATGGATTGAATACACTAGGTGGGAGAAAGAGTGACAAAGATGGAAAAAATGTGCGTAAGGAATATCAAAATAAAGATGGTAAAAATGTTCTCATTGGATATTATGGTGGCTCTGTTAGTCAAGTTCTTTCTAGTAAAAATTTGAGAGAGCCTACAATTAAAATCGAGAATGAAGAGCGACTTATAGTTACGATTACAGATTCGAACGATAGTGTGGATGAAACCCATGTTGAACTAGAAGTAGTAGGAAAAGAAAGTGGAGCAATCAAGCAAGTACGGCTACTGGAAGGTGAAAGTGACAGTTGGTGGTCAAGTTCTAGTAGTGAAGATAGAACAAAAAGGGAATATCGACTTATATTCGATGATATCACAAAACAAGGGGGACATTTTGTTGATCTCTTTGAAGGGTTTATTCCCGGAGAAGATATTTTTATAAAGGCGACATGTTCAAGTAATAAAGTCTTTGCCAATTTAGCATCTTCTCAAGCTACTACAAATAGTTTATTTGCACAAAAAACACAAATTATTGATACAACTGATATAAATGCTAGTTATGCAAAAGCGACAGTATCAAATGCAAGACATTTGCAAAATCTTTCACCAGATGTTTCTGGACTTCCAGTTCAAGTGCAAGCATTTCCACTTCATGCTTCAAAGAAGGATACTATGATTCAAATCGAAGCAAAATCTCTTATAAAAGAAGTGGAACAAACAAAAGATATTGATTGGGATACGTTTTGGAAACAGATAGAATCGTCTAAACATATTTACTTATATAATAAGGAAAATAGCAGTGCAGGGAAAAGCGTAGAAGAACAGGCATTTTATCCAATTTCCAATCGTGCCATTGGATTTTATGAAGGGTTTGGAAAGACAATAAAAAATCTTATTCTTACCGATCAAGAACTTACGGATATGGAACAAGCAAATAGTGGAATTTTTGCAGAAATTGGAACGATATATTCTTCTCAAACATTAAAAATTCAAAATTTAGTCTTACAAAATGTTGCTGCGATTGGAAGTAAAAATGTTGGTATTTTATTAGGAGAAGCGAAGCAAAATACAAAATTGGAAGTAAAAAATGTTCAAATTATAGATCCAAGTATTGAAGCAGGAGAAAGTGCTGGTGGAGTCGTAGGAAAGGCAGAAGAAAATGCTAATATACAGATTACAGAAGTTCATCTAGTCAATCCAACGATTCAAGCAAGAGAAGATTCTGGGGGTTTAGTTGGTACGATGCAGTCTGGAACAATTGTAAAATCTGGTGTGTTTTTTACGGATAATGAAGAAAAGGATGGCATGACTGCTTCTGAAAAATATAAAGAAGGTGCATACTCAGAAGAAACAAAACGATATGGTTCCAAGTATTTCATCGTATCATCTCATGGAAATGCAGGAGGAATTGTTGGTAGTTTAGAAAAAAAGGCTACGATAAAGCAATCCTTTGCAAGTGTTCCGATTGTGGCAGAAAGTGGAAGTGCTGGTGGTTTACTTGGAGAAAATAAAGGGAATCATACGAAGATTACGAATAGTTATTCTGGAGGATACACAGAAAATGGACTGTACACACAATCCTACAGTGTAGTCGCGATGGATATAAACTCTGGGACAGCAGGAGGACTACTTGGAAAAAATACTGGTAGCCATGTAACGATTCAAAATAGTTATGCCAACGGCTCTGTATTTGGAAAACAGATAGGAGGATTTGTTGGAAGTGATGAATCAGATTCCACAGATTATCTGAATTGTTATGCTACAGGACTTGTTACAGCAGCTATCGAAGAAAATGCTATCAAAGGAGCATTTGCAGGACAGATAGCGACACAAAATAAGAGTAAAAATTGTTATTATTTAATAGATAGTAATAAAAATGTAGCAGGAGTCGGAAAGGGAACAGATCATTTCGTTGGAAAAAATTATGAAGACCTTCAAAAAAATGTAACATTTAAAGAAGTTTATAATAGCTCTGGGCATGAAATTACACCAACTTTAGCAGATGATGAAACACAAACTCATGCCTACGATACATTTTATCTAGGAGAGACCTACCCATTTCCAGTTGTAACAACAACGGGTTATCAAGGCGAGGAAGAACAGCGAGTGAGAAGTCATTATGGA
>JADIML010000112.1 GCA_017694765.1 Candidatus Scybalomonas excrementavium | reverse complement strand
TTAAGTGCAATTGATATGCAAGAACTTGAGAAAATTCTTTGGAGTGAATTAGGGACAAAAGAAGACTATAAGAAAGAATATGGGGATACGCCAATTGGATTATTAATACGAAAGATTGTAGGCTTAGATAGAAAAGCTGTAAATGAAGCATTTAGTGAATTTTTAAGTGAAGAAAAATTGAATGTAAATCAAATTCGATTTGTTCGATTAATGATTGATTATATCGTAACCAATGGAAATATCGAAAATAATGCTGTTTTAATGGAAGAGCCATTTCGTAGCGTGGGAAGTATTACAACCCTCTTTCAAAACGATATGACAACAGCAAGAGAAATTATGGATGTTGTTTCAGAGATAAAGAAAAATTCAGAAGAAATTGCCTAATCATTTTCTAAGTAGTATACAGTTCCCTTTCCAACTAAATGTAGAAAATGCAGTTAGATACCATTCTATTATCCAGTTTTTTATTTAAAAATGGTGCGATAAAAAATGGAAACTTACATGCAGGAAAATATGGAATGGTAATAGTAGTGGTTATTATGAAATCCCATAGAAATCTAGACAGCAAAGCTCTATTTGTTTATAATGTATTCTATAAGAAATCGATATATTTGCTAATATCCTTGTGAGGATTAATAGGGAGGAAGCATGGAGGAGAGAATAAAACAAGATATTGCGATGGATTCGCAGTTGGGATTTTGGGGAATGGAAATATTTTCTGATGGTTCAAGAAATATGTACGGAGATGAAGTATTCTATTATATAATTGGCATGGAAGAAAAGTTGTCACCGAAACAAGTACATAAATTTTGGTTAGAGCGTGTTCATCCAGACTATATACAGTATGTACAAAATGCAGCAAAAAAAATGATAAGTGGACAAAAGACAGAAGTTGAATATTTATGGAATCATCCAGAATTAGGGTGGATTTTAGTACGATGTGGTGGAAGATTGGATCGAAAGACAGATACATCGATTTTAATTCGAGGATACCATCATAACATTGGTGATATATTAAAGTACGATATGGATCGATTTCATACGCATGAGGTGCTAGATGTATATAAATTCAGTAAATATGCTCCATATCTGCTTGGAGCTTATGATGAGATTTTTGAAATAGATCCAACGACTTATTATGTGAGAACAATTGCATATAAAAAAGAAAAGTATTTGCCGATTATTCAAAATTATTTCAACAAGGATGTGATACAAAAGCGGGTATATGAGAAGGACAAGGAAAGAGTACTACAATTCTTTTCTATGGAATCGATTCAGGAGATGAAAAATAGTAAATATCCAAAAAGTATTGAATTTCGTACTCAGATACTGGAGCAAACTTTTATATGGGTAAGAGGTATGGCTTTTTGGATAACTTTTAATGGGCAAGATAAGATCTTATTTGTGACAAAAGATATTGAAGATCAAAAAAGAATTGATTTATTAACAAAAGATAATGAAGATATTATTCAATCTCTTGTTTCAGATAAAGCAGCAATTCTAGATATCAATTTAGTAACACAACAAACAAAGTTTCTAAAGTATGATAAAAGACAAGAGATTGATGATATATTACCATTAGAAGCCTTCAAAGAGAAATTTATTCGTATTTATTTGACTATGGATAAAGAAGAGCTTTTTCGCGAATTTCTATCTATAGAAATGCTAAAAGAATGTGCTAGAAATAAGAAAGAAAAGAGTATCGATTTGAAGTTTCGAAAGTCTGAGTTTGAATATGAATGGATTCGATTTACAATACTTGTTCCACCTAATACAGAAGACAGAGTTTTTCTATTAATTAGAAATATTCATCAAGAACAGTTACTTCAATATATTATGGAGAATTTTGTATATCAGTCTTGTGAGCAGCTTTATTATATTGATTTAAAAAATGATTGGTTTATCCAATTTTCAGGAAATGTAAAACGAACCGATCGGATTCATGCAAAGGGAAGTGGATATAAAAAGAGAATGGAACAATTTGTAGAACAATTCATATCAATAGAAGACAGAGATAGAGTAAAAGAACAAATGGATCCAGATAATATATTGAGACAATTGGAGGCAAATGGATATGTCAGTTTTACAACTGGCTTTTTAGAGGAAGATGAGAAGAAGCAAAAGAAATATACAAGAAAGCGCATTCAAATTCAATATTATGATAAAGAAAATCAGATCATCTTAATGCAGTCTATGGATATTACGAAATTTTATTTGCAACAAGAGAAAGTAAATTTGGAACTTGAAAAAGCAAAAATAAAGGCAAAGATGGATTTTTTAACAGGATTATATAATCGTCTCGGATGTGAAGAGATGATCCAGTCTTATATAGAAGAAAGAAAAGAAAATCAATATAGTGCTTTTGTTTTATTTGATTTAGATAATTTTAAATTAATCAATGATTATTTGGGGCATCAAAAAGGGGATGAGGTATTAAAAATAATTGCTCAAATCTTAAAAAGTAATTTTAGAGAAACCGATATTATTGCTCGATTGGGAGGAGATGAATTTGTTGTATTTTTGAAAGATATACGTAATAAAGAAGATATAGAACAAATAATTGCTCCTGTTTTAGACCAAATGAATTTAGCATATTTTTCAAAAAAAGGGAAAATTCATGTAAGTGCGTCTGCTGGAATTACTTTTGTGGAGAAAAATCAAAAGGTAGAATTTTCAACTTTATATAAGGAAGCAGATATGGCGATGTATTATGCCAAAAATATGGGCAAAAATAATTATCAAATTTATTCTTATGTTTTTTAGAAATAAGATATTATATAATAAAATTATAAAAATAAAAGGACTTTTGGTATTGTTGTATAATAAATATTATACTGAATGTTATAAAGTGAGAATAATATTGACATACTGATATGAAATGTTATAATAAATAAAAATAAAATAAGGTAAGCCCGAGAGAGTTCAGTAAGGGGAAGGAATAGGCGTCTGTTCTTTTCTCTTATTTTTATTTTGTTTTTTATTTTTATGCGATTTTTATGTGAGAAATTTTTATATGGGAAAAATCTTTTAATAACAAAGGAGAAAGAAGTTATGGGAAAATATATCATGGCACTTGATGCAGGAACAACAAGTAATCGTTGTATTCTATTCAATAAAAAAGGGGAAATTTGTAGTGTTGCACAAAAGGAATTTACACAGTATTTTCCAAAGCCAGGTTGGGTAGAACATGATGCTAACGAAATTTGGTCAACACAACTAGGTGTTGCAGTGGAAGCTATGCAAAAAATAGGAGCGACAGCAGAAGATATTGTAGGAATTGGTATTACGAACCAAAGAGAAACAACCATTGTTTGGGATAAAAATACAGGAGAGCCAGTCTATCACGCAATTGTATGGCAGTGTCGTCGTACTTCAAAATATTGTGATGCTTTAAAAGAAAAAGGGCTACAAGAAATTTATCGAAAAAAAACAGGACTCATTATTGATGCTTATTTTTCAGGAACAAAATTAAAATGGATTTTAGATGAAGTAGAAGGTGTAAGAGAACGAGCAGAAAAAGGAGAATTACTCTTTGGTACTGTAGAATCTTGGATGATATGGAAACTGACAAAAGGAACGGTACATGTGACAGATTATTCCAATGCCTCAAGAACGATGCTTTATAACATTTATGATCGAAAATGGGATGATGATATTTTAAAAGAGTTAAATATTCCAAAGTGCATGTTACCAGAAGTAAAACCTTCTAGCCATATATATGGTATGGCAGATGCCTCCTTTTTTGGAGGAGAAATCCCTATTGCAGGAGCAGCAGGTGATCAACAAGCAGCTTTATTTGGTCAAACTTGTTTCAAGGCAGGGCAGGCAAAAAGCACATATGGAACAGGGTGCTTTTTATTAATGAATATAGGGGAAATTCCAGTTCTTTCTAAAAATGATTTAGTAACAACCATTGCTTGGGGCTTAGATGGAAAAGTGTATTATGCGTTAGAAGGTTCTATTTTTGTAGCAGGAGCTGCCATTCAATGGCTTCGAGATGAACTACATCTAATTGATACTTCAGCAGATTCTGAATATATGGCAACCAAAGTAAATGATACAAATGGTTGTTACGTTGTTCCAGCCTTTACAGGACTTGGAGCACCATATTGGGATCAATATGCAAGGGGAACGATTGTAGGAATTACAAGGGGTGTAAATAAATATCATATTATTCGTGCCACATTGGAATCCATTGCATATCAAACAAATGATGTGTTAAAAGCAATGCAAAATGATGTAGGAGTTACGCTTGCTTCTTTAAAAGTCGATGGTGGTGCTTGCGCTAATAACTTTTTAATGCAATTTCAATCTGATATGATTCAAGCACCAGTCGAACGACCAGTTTGTGTGGAAACAACGGCAATGGGAGCAGCATATCTGGCAGGACTTGCAGTTGGATATTGGAAAGACAAAGAAGAAGTAATAAAAAACTGGGAAGTTTCAAAAGTATTTAAGCCAAATATGAGCGAGGAAAAAAGAAAAGAATTGGTGTCTGGATGGGATAGGGCAGTTCGTTATTCCTTTGGTTGGGCGAAAAATGAGAAATAATATAAAACTAGACAACTACATGTTATTTCCTTATAATGGATACAATACGCATTGACATAGTTAGTAAGAGCTTCATGAAAAGGAATATGGAGGAATTATGGTAGAAAGAACAAAAAGGGATATTGCACTAGATTCTCAACTAGGTTTTTGGGTAATAGAAACATCCCATGAAGCATCAAAAAAGATGTATGGGGATGAGGTTATGTATCATATTTTAGGTGTTAAGGAAGAAATAGTACCAGAACAGTTATATGATTTCTGGTTTGAACGAATTCATCCAGACTATGTATCCTATGTAGAAAGTGCAACTAAGAAGATGGGAAGTGGACAAAAGACAGAAGTTGAGTATCCATGGAATCACCCAGAATTAGGATGGATTTTAGTACGATGTGGAGGAAATTTAGATAGAGAAAGTGATGTATCAATTCGAATTCGAGGTTATCATCATATTATTACTAACATAGCAAAGTGTGATGTAGAACAATTTCATACACATAAGGTTGTAGATTCCTATAAGTTTAGCCGATATGCACCGTATTTATTAGGTGCTTATGATGAAATTTTCGAGATTGACCCATATACATACCATGTGAAGACAATTGCTTATAAGAAAGAAAAATATGCTCCAACGAAAGAAAAAGATTTTAGTTGGAATGCGATACAAGAACGAGTACATGAAGATGAAAGAAACAGAGTCAGAGAATTTTTTTCTATGGAGTCAATTCAGCAGTTAAAGGATAAGAAGCATCCAAAAAGCATTGAATTTCGAACAAAGACAATCGATCAAAGTTTTATCTGGGTAAAAGGAATGGCTTTTTGGCTCAAATTCAATGGACAAAATAGGATTTTATTTGTGACACAAGATATTCAAGATCAAAAAAGAATTGATTTACTAACAAAAGATAATGAAGATATTATACAGTCTCTTGTTTCAAAAAAATCAGCCATTATTGACATTAATTTAATTACACAAAGAACAAGAGTTTTAAAATGGGACACAGAAAAGAAAATTAATCAAATATCTACATTGGATGCGCTTATGAATAATTTAATCCATACATATGTAAAATCAGATAATGAAGTGGCACTTCGGAAATTTTTATCCACTGAAAATCTTTGGAGTTGTGTAGAAAGTAAGAAAGAGAAAAGTATGGATTTGAAATTTAAGTCAGAAGGTTTTGATTATGAATGGATGCGCTTTTTGATTCTTGTTCCACCAAATTCTTTTGACCGAGTATTTTTATTAATTAAAAATATTAACCACGAGCAGTTACTCCAATATATTATGGAAAGTTTTATTTATAATTCATGTGATTATGTTTATTATATTGATTTCAAAAATGATTGGTTTATTCGATTTGCAAATAATAAAAAAAGAATAAATCTCCCACCTGAAAAAGGAAGTGGATATGAAAAGACAATGGAACAATTTGTAGATAGTTTTGTTCCAATCGAAGATCGAGATATGGTAAAAAACCAAATGGATCCAGATAATATATTGAGTCAATTGGATACAAATGGATATTTAAGTTTTACAACTGGTTTTTTAGAAGAAGATGATAAAAAACAATATCAATATACAAGAAAACGTATTGAAATTCAATATTATGATAAAGAAAATAAAATTATTTTAATGCAGTCTATGGATATTACAAAAAGTTATCTTAAACAAAAGCAAGCAAACCTAGAACTTGAGAAAGCGAAAACAAAAGCAAAAATGGATTTCTTAACGGGATTATATAACCGTCTTGGATGTGAAGAAATGATTCAATCCTATATGGAAAAATGTGAAGAAAATAAACTGGGTGCTTTTATTTTATTGGATTTAGATAACTTTAAATTATTAAATGATCATTTAGGACATCAAAAAGGAGATGAAGCATTAAAAGCAATTGCTCAGATTTTGAAGGAAAGTTGTGAAGATAATTCCATTATTGCTCGATTAGGTGGAGATGAATTTATCGTATTTTTAAAAGAATTACATAACAAAAATGATATTCATGAATTTATAAGACCATTGTTAAAGAAATTAAACTTAACATATAGCAATGACAAAGAATCCATCCATCTAAGTGTATCAGTAGGTATTACTTTTTTTGAGAAAGAGAAACAAGCAACATTTTCTACCTTATATGAGGAAGCAGATAAAGCAATGTACTGTGCCAAAAATTCCGGTAAAAACAATTATCAAATTTATCTATAAAATGACAAAATAGAAGGGAGCTTCTGTGGATACAAATGAAAATTATCATTGTAGGTTGTGGAAAAGTAGGAAGTAGCCTTGCAGAACAATTAAATCAAGAAGAACATGAGATCACAGTCATTGATAACAATCAAAAAGTTGTAGAACAAGTTTCTATTAATTGTGATGTAATGGGGGTTATTGGGGATGGCGTTAGTTATTCTGTCCAAATGGAAGCAGGGGTAAAAGATGCAGATTTACTAATTGCAGTGACTGACTCTGATGAAAAAAATTTATTAACCTGTCTCATGGCAAAAAAGGCAGGAGGATGCAAAACAATAGCACGTGTTAGAAATCCTGTATATCATAGGGAAATACACTATTTAAGAGAAGAATTAGGGCTTTCTATGATTATTAACCCAGAGAAAGCCGCAGCACAAGAAATGGCGAAATTAATTCGATTTCCTTCCGCAATTAAAGTAGATACGTTTGCAAGGCAGAGAATAGAATTGTTACAAGTAAAAATTCCAATGGGAAGTAAACTACATCAGTGTGCTATTATGGATATTCCAAAACGAATTGGTGTAGATATTTTAATTTGTGCAGTAGAACGAAAAGAAGAAATTGTAATTCCAACAGGAAGTTTTATTTTACAAGAAGATGATAGAATTTCCATTATGGGTTCGTATCGTCAAGTCAATGATTTTTTTCGAAAAATAGGGATTGAAATACCAAAAGTAAAAAAAGCTATGCTAATTGGTGGGAGCCGATTAGCATATTATTTGGCAGAGATGTTACTAGAATCTGGTATACAGGTAAGGATTTTAGAAAAAGAGAAGCAGCGTTGTGAGGAACTTAGTGAACTTCTTCCAAAGGCATTTATTATTGAAGCTGATGGCACAGATAAAGAAGTGTTAGAGGAAGAAGGAATCGGACAAATGGACTTTTTTGCATCGCTTACGAATTTAGATGAAGAAAATATTATGCTTGGCTTATATGCCAATCGATATTCTCATGCAAAGGTTGTAACGAAAGTAAATCATTTACGATTTGAAGATGTGATTGAAGACTTAAATTTAGGAAGTGTTGTATATCCAAAATATATTACTGCTAATAGTATTTTACAATACGTTCGTGCAAGACAAAACTCTTATGGAAGCAATGTGGAAACACTCTATCGAATTATTAATAATAAAGCAGAGGCATTGGCATTTCGAATCCATGCAAATTGTTCCATTATTGAGAAAACATTTGAGGAATTAGAATTAAAAGAAAATCTATTAGTTTGTTGTATTATAAGAGATACAGCAGTCATTATGCCAAGAGGACAAGATGTTATGAAAGTTGGAGATGTTGTGATTGTTGTAACAACCCATACCAAATTACAGGATATAGAAGATATTTTGAAAGAAAGGTAGGGACATAAAGTGAATTATGCCATGATTCGTTACATTTTGGCATGTGTTATGGGATTTGAAGCAATTTTTCTTACACTACCATGTCTTGTAGCGATTATTTATCAAGAGCAAGCAGGATGGGCATTCTTTTTTACCTTATTGCTTTGTGGATTTTTTTGGTTTTTAGGAACGAGAAAAAAGCCAAAAAATACAGTGTTTTTTGCTAGAGAGGGATTTGTAGCAGTAGCACTTAGTTGGATTCTTCTTAGTATTATGGGTGCGATTCCTTTTTTATTATCTGGAGAAATTCCTGATTTTATCGATGCTTTTTTTGAGGCAGTATCTGGATTTACAACGACAGGTGCCAGTGTTTTAGAGGATGTCAGCACATTATCTTATACAAGTATTTTTTGGAGGAGCTTTACACTATGGATTGGTGGTATGGGAGTGCTTGTATTTATGGTTGCAATTTTGCCTTTATCAGGAAGTTATAATATTCTTTTAATGAAAGCAGAAAGTCCAGGACCATCTGTTGGGAAATTTGTTCCAAGAATTAAAACAACAGCAAAATTATTATATGGAATCTATTTTTGTTTAACGGTAATTCAAGTATTTTTATTATTACTAGGAGATATGCCATTATTTGATGCACTTATTATTAGTTTTGGAACAGCCGGAACAGGTGGATTTGGAGCAACTACAAATAGTTTAGAAGGATACTCTATGTATATACAAAGTGTAACTATTGTTTTTATGATTTTATTTGGGATTAACTTTAATGTCTATTATTTACTTTTAGTAAAGAAGTGGAAACAAGCGATTCGCTGTGAAGAGATGAGATATTATTTTATGATTATAGTATTTACTATCATAGTCATTACTATGAATATTCATTCTATGTTTTCTAGTTGGCTCAGTGCTTTTCATCATGCAGCATTCCAAGTAACATCCATTATTACAACAACAGCATACTCAACAGTTGATTTTGATCAATGGCCAGCATTTTCTAAGGAACTATTGATTGTATTAATGTTTATCGGCTCTTGTGCAGGAAGTACAGGAGGAGGAATTAAAGTTTCAAGATTTGCTATTATTGTTAAGACATTTTTTAAAGAGATGTATCAAATCATTCATCCAAAAGGAGTCAAGATTATTCGATTTGAAGGAAAGAAAGTAGAACATAATGTTTTACGCTCCATTAATACTTATTTTGCAGGATATATTTTAGTATTTGTAAGCTCTATTGTAATGATTGGATTAAATGATTTTGATTTAATAACGAATTTTACAGCTGTTATAGCAGCTCTTAATAACATTGGAGCTGGATTAGAATTAGTAGGACCAACAGGGAATTTTGGGGATTTTAGTGTATTATCAAAGTTTGTATTATCGTTTGATATGTTAGCAGGAAGATTAGAGTTATTTCCAATGCTCTTACTTTTTGTTCCTTCCACTTGGAAAAAGTAATAAATTTCGGCAAAAAAAGACCAAAAAATAAAATTTTCATAAAAAGTCATCGTAACTAGATGGCTTTTTTTGTTGATAAAAATTCTCATTTAATAGTTGAATATTGTAATTTGATAAGATATATTGTAAAATAAAGGAAAATATAAAAGAGAGAAGTGATGATGATGAAAAAGCATAAGTTTTGGGCCTATGCAGCTATGTTTTGCATGGCAATGGTATTTTATACTGGGTACAAGCATAAGTAAATCACAAATGAGAGAGATAAGTTTATTTTAGGAGGAAAAATAATGTTATTTAATGAAAGTACATGGAAAAAAATTGGATGTTTTGCTGGTGGTGTTCTGTTTGGAACTGCAGGGCTTAAAGTATTAGGAAGTAAAGATGCAAGAGCTTTCTATACAAAGACATTAGCTGCTGGACTCCGTGCAAAAGATTGTGTTATGACAACAACGACAAAAGTTCAAGAAAGAGCAGAAGATATTTTAGCAGAAGCTCAGGCAATCAATGCACAAAGAGCACAAGAAGAAGCAGAATTAGAAGAGTGTGAAACAGTAGAAGAATAATAGAAATTCCTATTTTATAATCATATAAAACAAGCTGTCCTTGTAGATATATCTCAAGGACAGTTCTTTTCATTTCATAGGAATACCTTATCATATTTGTTTATTATAGGAAGTTTATGATTAAAAAATGTGGAGAAAGGAGAAAAAATGAAATATCAAGTAAAACATTCTATTGATGGAAGAATTCGTTTTCAACTTGGGAAGCAATCACTTACATCTTCAGAAGAAGATATATTAGAACAATATTTATTAGCAAAAGAAGGAGTGGAACGAGTAAAAGTTTATCGCCGAACTGCCAGTGTTGCCATTTGGTATTCCAATGCAAAATCAGAAATTTTAGCTTATATGAAAGAGTATGA
>JADIML010000111.1 GCA_017694765.1 Candidatus Scybalomonas excrementavium | reverse complement strand
AATATATACAGTCCCTGTTGTATGTAACATTTTCGCAATGTTATCACACGTTTCTTTATATTCTTCATAAAATACAGGATCTAAGTCAGAGTTTGTCGTCTTTAAACTTCTTGCCATACGAACATTCTCTCTCACTTGTACTGGTCCTGGTGTCATAATTTTTAATGGACAATCTTTCATCTTCCTTCTCCTTCCAAAAACCTATCTCTTTTTCTCAATACTTATTTTCTATCTTCGTGCCTACAGTATCGTATTAGTTTGTCTCTTCAAATATAGAAACAATTTTTTTAGCTGGCTCTAACAGAAGCAGTGTTACAATTCCTGCCACTATAATTTGCGTAATATTTCCGGGAATTGAAATCACTGGTGCTACCCAGTTATGATATAAAATAACTTCTGTTATATAATATCCACCAATTTTAATCAATAAAACGACTAAGATAGCAAGGATAACTTGAGAATATGTCTTTTTCTTACTTGTAATCGCTCCCATTGTAAAACCCATAAGCCCTACAACAACAAGTGTAAATGGTGCCCATGTGACCCAGCCATTTAATACATCAAACATTGCCATTCCAATGCCTCCAATCATGCTTCCTGCTTTCTTTCCAAATAAAATGGCACCTAAAAATAATGGGATATTGCCTAAATGAATCAACCCACCTTGTCCCAATGGCAATTTAATATTTACCATTGTAAAAAGAAAGGTTAATGCCGTAAAAAGACCTATGACTGTAATATCATAGATGTCAGTCTTCTTTTTCTTATCTACTTGTTTTTCCACGTTTTCCTTTTTCTCCTCTCTATTATTTTTAGAAAGATATATATCCGTTATATTTTCTATCATAATTGCTTTTTGGCTGTATTAAAAGAACCAGATATTTAATTTTTAACCATGCCAGTTTTTATATAATAGCAATCACCCATTCAGCAAAATACCTTTTTTGCGAGGAACTTCCTATAACAAAAAAAGAGAATGAAATACTCCATTCTCTTTTTTATTTCTATTGCATCATTATTATAAAACTTTACTTAAAAATGCTTTTGTACGCTCATGCTGTGGATTACCAAATACATCTTTTGGATGTCCTTGTTCCACAATAACACCACCATCCATGAAAATAACACGATCCGCTACTTCTCTTGCAAATCCCATTTCATGAGTTACCACAACCATTGTCATTCCTTCTTCTGCAAGCTGTTTCATAACATCTAATACTTCTCCAACCATTTCTGGATCCAGTGCTGAAGTTGGCTCATCAAATAATAATACATTTGGTGACATACATAAGGCTCTTGCAATGGCAACACGTTGTTGCTGTCCACCTGATAACTGTGTTGGATAATTATTGGCTTTTGCTCCAACACCAACACGCTCTAATAGCTCCATCCCTTTTTTATTCGCTTCTTCTTTAGAAAGAATTTTTAATTTCACTGGTGCTAATGTCACATTTTCTAAAATACTTAAGTTTGGAAAGAGATTAAATTGCTGGAATACCATTCCTACCTCTCTTCGAAATGTATCAATATTTGTCTTTTTATCTGTTGCATTGATACCATCGATGACAATCTCTCCTTTTGTTGGAGTTTCTAATAAATTAAGGCAACGTAAAAATGTACTTTTTCCAGAACCAGATGGTCCAATTACACATACACATTCCCCTTTTTTAATGTCAACATCAATTCCATTTAATACTTGTAATTTTCCAAAATGTTTATGCAAATCTTTAACGTGTATCATTTTTACGAAGTCTCCTTTCAAAAGCATTTAACAGCAATGATAAGATTTTAATAATAATATAATAAATCACTGCAATTGAAATATATGGTACATATGGTTCATACGTACGAGAAATTAAAAACTGTCCTGCTTTCATAATATCAGCAACACCGATAAAACTAATAACAGAAGTTTCCTTAATTAAAACAATAAATTCATTTCCAAGAGCTGGTAGAATCGTTTTAATAGCTTGAGGAACAATAACATAACGCATTGTCATTCCATAACTTAAACCAAGTGAACGCCCAGCTTCCATCTGCCCTTTATTCACAGATAAAATACCACCACGAATAATTTCGGCTACATATGCTGCACTATTTAATCCAAAGGCAAGCATTCCCGCTGTAAAAGATGCTTGGCTTTTAAATACGATAAAATACATAATCATTAACTGAACAAGAGATGGCGTTCCTCTTATAATATCAATATAAATTCCTGCAATAGTAGATAAAATAGTTCTTCGTCCTTTTTTTACTTCTGTTAATTTCATCAATGCCAAAATAAAACCAACTAAGACACCGATCAGAACAGCCACTGCTGACACAACTAATGTCACTTTAAGTCCATCTAAAAATAACTTCCAACCGCTTAGGTTAATCCAAGCATTATAAAATTTTTCTCCCCACTTCGCAAACCAGCTTTGATTGCTAAGTAAAGAAAAGAATTCCATATCTATGAATTCATTCATTTTCTTCTTCCTTTCTCTTCCTAATCGTTTCCTTTCCTTAATCTCTTTTCTTCTTATATCATACTTAATTCCTTGAATCAAGAGAAGGATCATTTCTAACAGAAAATAGGCTGCTAGAAGCCTTTTTAGGTTTTTAGACAGCCCTTCTTTCCTTATTTGTTCATTTCTTATTCTTTTCTTATCTTTTATTTTGCATCGTATTGTTCTGCAAGTTTATCTAATGTTCCATCTTCTTTTACTTCTGCTAATGCTTTGTTCACAGCTTCCTTTAGTGTTTCTTGTCCCTTTGGCATAGCAATTGCATATTCTTCTACAACAGCCTCATCAACTACAACTTTAATATCATCTGGATGAGCATTTACAAATTGTTCTGCTGGCAACGCATCAATTACAACTGCTTCAACACCACCGTTGATTAAATCCACAACAGCATCTGCACCTTTATTCATACGTTTTACTTCTACTCCGTCTACCACACATTTTTCATCGCCTTCTGTAACGGATAAATCGCCTGTTGTCCCTTGCTGTACAGCAACTTTTTTACTGGATAAATCATCAAATGTTTTAATTTCATTATTATCCTTCTTTACAATCATAACTTGGCCAGATTGGAAATATCCATCAGAGAAATCCACTTGCTTTTTACGTTCTTCATCTGCTGTCATTCCAGCAATTACCATATCAATTCCACCTGTTGACATAGACATTAAAAGTGCGTCAAAATCCATATTTTTAATCTCTACTTCAAATCCTGCACGATTTCCAATTTCTTGGATTAACGCAATATCAAATCCATCTGGTTGCCCATTGTCATCTACATATTCAAATGGTGGAAACTCAGCATTTGTTCCAACAACTACTTTCGTAGGAAGTCCAGATTCAGAATCTACCTTCTTATCATTGCTATTACTTGTTCCTCCACAACCTGATAATACCATAGCCACAGTCATCATAAGTGTCAATACTTTTCCAAATTTTTTCATATTCTTTCACCCTCCAAAAATATTTTTATGTTCTATAAGTTTCTTATTATCTTTTTGTATATTCTATCAATCCAAAACTTATTTGTCAAATGTTTTTTGCATTTTTATGCACTATATTCATTTTATTTAAAGATTTTGAAAGTATTTATTCATATATATACAATTTTTATACACATATAATACATGGATATTCATTTCCTAGAATGATAAATTCTCATTTTCCCCTAACAGAAGATAGACTTTTTTCATGTTCTATGGTACTTTATTTAGAATAGGCACTCATATGCCTATCTATATTTTAGAATTTAAGAAACTTTTATTTCTTCTTTGCAATAAATAAGAGACATTACGCATTAACTTAACAGAAGGGAAGGCCAGATAATGTTATTAATTTCAAATTTGTCAAAATCAAAGACATCATTATCTACCAAACTTAACACTGGAAATCGTCTTGGAAAACTAGATGAAAATTTAATTGTTCGTATTGCCAAAGATGACATGCTTGCTCTAGAAGAGCTTTATCGATTAACGGATCAAACGGTATATGCTTTCATCCTTTCTATCTTGAAAAATCCACATGATGCTCAAGATGTTATGCAAGATACATATGTAAAAATCCGTACATCAGCTCATCTTTATAAAAAACAAGGGAAACCTCTTGCTTGGATTTTTACTATCGCAAGAAACCTCTGTCTTATGAAGCTACGAACAGCCGGGAAAACATCGGATACGTCTCTAGATGAATTAGAGGATTCTCACTACTTTGCATCCCTAGATCAAAATCATGCAGAAGATCGAATGGTTTTAAAAGCTGCACTTGAAATTTTATCAGAAGAAGATAGACAAATTGTTATTCTTCATGCTGTATCCGGATTAAAACACCATGAAATTTCAAAAAGTCTTGGTATCCCGTTATCAACTGTTCTTTCCAAGTACAATCGTTCCTTAAAAAAATTAAAAAAGTATTTGATAGAAAAGGAGTCTATTTGATGAACAAGAAACAAATTGAAGCATCTATTAAGCGTAGTATCGCTCTTGAAACTCCAGATCTATTCGAGGAAATTGCTTCTACTCCTATTCAAAAACTTCCAGAGGAAGATTATATCTTAAAAGATCATAGACAGAAACGACATGGTATATCCAAGCTACAAGCTCTTTATACTGCTTGTACAAGTGTGGCACTCGTTCTTTTTATATGCTTTGGATTTGTTCATAATTATTATTCTGTAGATAGCATTATTGCTATTGATGTAAATCCAAGCATTGAAATTAGACTGAATAAATCCTATCGCGTTTTAAGTGTACGTGCCAACAATGCAGATGGAGAAAAGTTAATACAAAATAAGCGATTTAAAAACAAAAACTGTGATATCGTTATCGCCGACTTAACAAACTCTCTTTCTTCTGAAGGATATATTAATCAGGACAAAAACTCTATTCTTGTCTCTGTTTCTAATTCTAATGATATAAAAGCAGATGAAGTAAAATCTCGAGTAGTAACTGATATTAAGACTAGCTTAAATAAGAAAGAAATTGAACCTGTCATTTATAAGCAGAGCATTTCAAATTCTACAACAAAAAAACTAGAAGGACTTGCTAAAAAATACCATATTTCTTTTGGAAAAATGAAACTCATCTCTTCTTTAATTGAAAAAGATCCAACGTTGACGATAGAAGAGTTAGCCCCTTTAACGATAGAAGAGATTCCTGAATATGTAGAGAAACGTCAAATCAAAATGGTAGATGTCATAGAATGTGAAGAAACTTCTCCAGTTGTTGCCCAAAAACAAGTAAAACCATCTAAAGAAGAAACTACTTCTTCCAAAGAACAGACTACAAGTTCTCATGTAACTCACCAAGATACTTCTACACTTACAAATGTAACGACAAGTACAGGTACAAGTGTAACAACAGAGACTACCGACAATGTAAGTCTATCTTCTGAAGCAACAATGACAGAAGAACTAACAGATACTGCTTCTTCTACAGTGAATTCAGGAGCAGAAAGTACAACGGAACTTCAACTAGACAATACTTCTAGTACAGAGACGAATAACAGTGAAGATATGGTTGATACGACTGATACACCAAATAGTAAACCGAGTCATAAACCAAATCATAGACCGAATAAAAATCAAAAACCGAATAAAGGTGATAAAAACCATTCTACCACTCAAAATGGATCAAATAGTTCCACAGAGATAAATGATATTGGAAATTCTGGTTCTTATGAAGAATCTACAGAGACTTCCTCATCTTCCACAAACTCATCTTGGGAACAAGAAGAAGAGGAAGACGATCTTAATAATTCTGGTATCATTGATACACCAGACGACATAACAGAAATCGAACTTGATAGTTCAAGTTCACAAATACTACCAGAAACTTCTAACACGTCTTCTATTCATGCTGTTTCTGGTGGAGCTTATTCAAAATAATAAAATGAAGTTGCTTCTAGTAAAGTATCCTTTACGGCTCAGTGACAGTTTACAAAAAAGATTCGATTAGGTCATAAAACCTAATCGAATCTTTTTTTTAGCCATTCAAAGGCAGATGGTATCGCATACTGCTCTTCTATCTCTTCCTTTGTAACCCAAATAACATCTAGTCCTTTTGGCATATCTTCTAATCGAATTTTCTTTCCTCTCATGTGCCACTCTACATGAGAAAAAATATGCTTTCCATCACATTCCTCTAAAAGCTCATAGTTAGAAACTCCCATATCTGCTAAAAATTGTTGTAGTTGTTCTCCGTCTAAAACTCCCTCTACATTTGGGAATTCCCAAAGACCTGATAACAGTCCTCTTTCTGCTCGTTTATGGAGTGCATACTTTGCTTGATACTCTAATAACAATACGGTTTTCTTCTCTTGTCTTCTCGCCTTTTTAGGAGTTTTTACTGGAATTTGATCAAACACTTGTTTTTTATAAGCCATACATCTTGTATCCCATGGACAATCTTCACAGTGTGGTTTTCCATTTGGAATACAAACCATAGCTCCTAATTCCATCAGAGCCTGATTCATATCTCCACTTTTTTCCTCTGGCATAATCTCAAGCAATCGTTCCATCACTTCTTTTTTTGTCTTTGGCTTTAAAATATCTTCATAAGATTCTACAAGCCTTGTAATAACACGAAGTACGTTACCATCTACGGCTGGAACAGGCAATCCATAGGCAATAGAACCAATGGCGCCAGCTGTATATTCTCCAATGCCTGGAAGTTTTAATAACTCTTCATAATCGGCTGGCATGACTCCATCATATTCA
>JADIML010000110.1 GCA_017694765.1 Candidatus Scybalomonas excrementavium | reverse complement strand
GGAAAAGCTTTAAAAGATATGATTAACGCGTAATTTTATGACTAAGCTGCCAATAATGGCAGCTTTTTCCATAATAGGAGGAAAAGAATGAGACTTGATAAATATTTAAAAGTATCCCGTTTAATTAAGAGAAGAACGGTAGCAAATGAAGCTTGTGATGCAGGAAGAGTGTTTGTGAATGGAAAACCAGCCAAAGCATCTGTTTGTGTAAAAGTTGGAGATAAAATAGAGATTCAGTTTGGAAACAAATCTGTTGCTGTAGAAGTTTTATCTGTGGAAGACAATGTAAAAAAAGAGTTAGCAAAGGATATGTATCAATATTTATAACATAAATCTATTTCGTACCTCATACTATTACTATATAGAAACGATATGTTTTAAGAAAGAATAGGCAAAAGGAGGTACAACAGTGGAAGAAAAACAGATATTTGGCAATCATAAAGTGTCCTTTGTAGGAAGAAGTAACGGGATTATTACAGGAGTAAAAGATGTATTGTCCTTTGATGCCAATGAAATTATTTTAGATACAGAGATGGGAATGCTCATGATGAAGGGAATGGATCTTCATGTAACGAGCCTTACAGTAGAAAAAGGGGAAGTAAAAGTGGATGGAAGAATTGATAGTCTTGTGTATTCCGATATGAATCAGGGAAAGAAACAGGCAGAAGGAATTCTTTCAAGGCTATTTAAGTAGGAGGGTCTATAGAATGGATCTCTATTTATTAAAGGAAGTATGGCTATTTTCACTTAGTATTTTATATGGAGTTATCATTCTCTTATTTTATGATTGTTTTCGAGTGCTTCGGAGATTGATACCACATAGTAGTGTTATGATTGCGATTCAAGACTTATTTTTTTGGATTGTAACGGGATTTTCTATTTTTGCATTGCTCTATCGATATAATAATGGCAGTATTCGGGGGTACTGTATTTTAGGAATGGGACTTGGAATGCTTTTTTACAGTATTGCGATTAGTCCTTTTTTTGTTAAAATAAATGTAGCAATTGGAAATTTTATAAAAAAACACTTGAGAAAATATAAGAAAGACTTCATAATGATATATAAAAAGAAGAATCGTTCAAGAAGAAGGCGTTCTCATACTTTTTTTTATAAGGTAAAGAAGTTTTTATATGGAAAATAGGTGAAACATATGGCGAAAAAACAAAGAAAGATAAAACGTGGACCAAAAGGAGCATATAGCATTATTTGTGTGATATTAGTTCTATTTATTAGTATTACAATTAAAAGTGTAGAGTTAAATAAAAAGAGTATGCAATATGCAAAACAAACAGCAAAGCTAGAAAAGCAAATCGAAGAAGCTGAGCAGAAAAAAAGAGAGTTAGAGGCAAAAGAAGAATATATGAAAACAGATGAGTATATTAAGGAGATTGCCAAGGAAAAATTAAACTTAGTGGAAAAGGGAGAAAAAGTTTTTAAACCAACTGAATAAAAAGTGTTGACAAATGAAAAAGAATCCGTTATACTGATATTCGTTGAGTACGGCGGAATAGCTCAGTTGGCTAGAGCATACGGTTCATACCCGTAGTGTCGGGAGTTCAAATCTCTCTTCCGCTACTTGATAAAACAGGTGTTATTCTTAAGAATAACACCTGTTTTTATTTGAAAAAATACTATTATATAGGAGCCTAAGATGGCTCTTTTTTATGTTATAGGAAATTGCTCGCGCACGGCAAAGCGTGCATTGCTAGAAGTAACTTAAAGTCGCGAAGAGTGTGCAAGGCACACGTTGTTCTTTTATAGGAAAATCCTCTTAATGAGTTATATCTATAAATATGAAAAAGAAGGATGCACAAGGTCACTTTGTTCGAGTTTCCTCTAAATAATAATAGGAATTATTATTAAAATAATCAACAAAGAGTAAGAGATAAATATTTTGATAATAAAAACATTTTTTTTAAATATGGATGAAAATAAAAATTGTTAAAAAAAAGACAAAAATCAAGAATTTTCGATGTATAAACATTCCTGATTAATTTAATCGGATATTAAAAAAGGGAGGAATTGGAAAAAAATAAATAATTATATAAAAATAAGTGAATAAATAGTAATTTTGGTAAAAAATTTTTCGAACCCACCCTATTGTATGTTAAAAATTCTTATGCTATACTTCCGAAAGCAAAAGAAATTCTTGTGATGGATACAAGATTTATGGATATACAATTTATGTAACTGATAAATATTCGAATTTATAGATGAAGAAAGGAAGAGAGCATTATGAGAAAGTGGCAGAATAAGTTCTTAACAATGCTTTTAGTGGCAGATTTAATGGCTTCTCCATTACAGCCTTATGCAGTAGCAGCTTCAATAGGACCAGAAGAAGGACAAGAAGTAATTGGGGTTCAAGAAAGCAATGTAGAAGAGCAAGAAAATACAAGTAAAGAAGCACAAGGCGATGAAGTGGCTTCTGAAGAAACAGATACAAAAACAGAAGAAACAACAGATGCTAAAGACACAGAATCTTCTGATAAGGAAGAAGTAAGTTCAGAAGGGGTAAGTTCTGAAGAAACAACTGTTACAGAAGATGCAGAAACAGTAACAGAAGAAACAGAAGATACAGAAGCAACTGTAGAAGATAAAACAGAAGATTCTACAGAAAAGACAGAAACAACAGAACAAACAACACAAAAAGTAGAAAATCCAGTTGCACAAATCGGAGAAATTCAATATGCAACATTTGCAGAAGCAGTAAGTGCTGCACAGGCAGATGATACAATTGTTTTATTACAGGATGTAGAAGTAAATGCAGCTATTACAGTAGATAAAAATTTAGCGATTGTTTCAGCAACAGAAGATGCAAAAATAATCCGTCGTGCTAAAGGACTGAAAGGTAATTTATTCATAGTAGCAAATGGTGCTAAGTTCGCACTTGGTAACGAAGAAGGAACACAGCCAGTTATTGTTGACGGTGGAGCAAAATGGGTTGTAAAGAAACTACAGGCTGAAGTTGCAGAAGGAGAAACAGTCGTTAGAACAATTGAAGACAAAAGTTCTTCTAGTGATGAAGAAACAATAGTAGAAGTTTTAGTGGAATCTCCAACAGTAGATGGAGCTTACAATGCAGGTATTGAAGCAGATTCAGCGGTTATTCGTATTGATGAAGGGCAATTTTATTTATATAAAAATGCAGTGATTCAGAATAATGATGATAAAACACAAGATGCAGGTGGTGGAGCCATTGCGAATAATAAGGGTGAAAAAGGATCTATTTTCCTATATGGAATTCTTCAAAATAATGCTACAAGAGGAAACAATACCAATGGTGGTGCTATTAGAAATAATGGTCAGTTAACTGTTTATGAAAGTGCACTTCTTTCAGGGAATAAAGCAGAGGTAAATGGTGGATCTATCTATAACCATGGTAATGGTGTTGTGACAATTGAAGGTGGAGAGTTTACAAATAATACTGCCAAGAATGGTGGAGCTATCGCAAGTGCCAGTGGAACATTAAATATTCAAGGTGGTACAATTAAAGGAAATAAAGCAACTTTAGATGGAAACGGAATCTATACAGAATCCAGTGTAACAATTGGAGATGAATTAAACTTAGATGGTATTTCTGATGATATTTATACACAAAAAACATATACATTGACATTGGATGGTAATGGAGTTGATAATCCAGAAAGCCAAACAATTCGTTATCTTGGAAACTATAACTTACCAACATTAAAGAGAAATGGATATAAATTCTTAGGTTGGTATACAGCATCCGATGAAACAGGAACAAAGGTTGAAAATGGCAGCTTTATTACTGAAACAAATAATGTTACATTATATGCTCAATGGGAATTAACATCAACAAATGAAATTACATTGACAAAACAGCCAGAAGCTGGAACGTTCTACCTGGAAGATAAGCCTGTTCTTTCTATTGAAGCAAAAACTACAAAAGACGAGGCACAAGTTTCTTATCAATGGTATCGTTGTGATGATGAACAAGGAGCAAATAAAGTAGCATTAGAAGGCGAAACAAATAAAACATTATCTCTTCCAAGCGACTTAGGTGTGTACTATTACTTCTGTGTTGTTTCAGAAGAAAATTCAGTTGATGTCGTATCAGAAGTTGTAAAAGTTCAGATTATCTCTAGAAATATAGCTTACACTCCAGTATTCTCTAAACAGCCACAGGCAGTAAATAAATATGTAGGAGAAACAGCAAAACTTGAAGTAGAAGCAAATACAATTGATAATGGAACAATTACATATCAATGGTATCGCAGTGAAAACAAAACAGCTGATATGGAAACAGCAGAAAAAGTTGACGATGCAACAAGCAGCACTTATGAAGTAACTCCTTCAGACGCAGGTGTGTACTATTATTTCGTTGTTGCTACAAATACAATCAAGAACGAAAAAGGCGAAAATGTAACAGCAACAGCAACAAGTGATGTAGTAAATGTAACAATTCATAATAAGATTACAGTAGAAGATATGAAAGCAGACGATGCTCGTATGCAGAAAAAATATTGGAATTCTTATCGTATTGATACACAAACATCCCAATATGGCTACATTGAAAAAGCAACAAGTTTATATGGTAACTGGGGAAGTAATACAATAAATAAAGCTTTCGATGGAAACTGGAATACATTCTGGGAAACAAACCGTTCTTCTACTGACAATGCAATGGAAATTACATTTAATAAAGAAGTTCAGTTAGACCGCATTATTTATGCAACTCGTCAGGATGTTTCAAAAGGAAATGGTTACCCTACAAAATTAGTTATTTATAGCAAAACAACAGATGGAGAATATGTAGAAGTTGGTGTGGCAGAGTCAGCACGTACTTCAGGATATCGTATCTTTACACTTCCACATGCAATTACATCAAAAGCCATCAAATTAAAATTTGAGCAAGCAACACCTAATAACTGGCCAAGTGCATCTGAAATTGTTTTATTACGCTCAGAAGATACAGTATTATCAGGATGTGCAACTGTTTATGGTACAGCTATTCCAGGAGCTAAGTTATCTGTAAGTACCGATGTACAAGTAGGAGATAAAGAGGCTCTTGCATATCAATGGCAAGAAAGTACGGATGGAATATCTTATACAGATATTCAAGGAGCAATAAATGCAACTTATACAGTAAGAACTGAAGATGCAGACGCAAATAAATATTTAAGAGTTGTTGTATCTGATACATCTGGAAAATTTGCTGGAACAATGGTATCTGAGCCATATCGTAGCTTAGTTGATGTAAAATTAGAAGGTAATCCAGTATCTGGAGAAACTTTAAAACCAGTGATGAATTATGTAGGAGATAAGACTACATATGAATATCAATGGGAAAGAAGTACAGATGGCAAAGAATTTAAGAATATTGAAGGTGCAACAAAAGAAACTTATAAAGTGGATAATGTAGTTGCAAATCAATATGTTCGTCTTGCTGTAAAAATAAGTGTAGATGGAGTTTCTACTACAACTGTATATTCTGATGGAGTACATATAGATGCAACTGCAATGATGACAGGAGCACCACAGGTAGGAAGTACATTAAAAGCATCTGTAAAAGGAATTGAAGAAAAAGAAAATAGTGTTATTTATACATGGGAAATCGGTGACAGTGAAACTGGTGAATTTAAAGCTATTACTGATGCAACAGGTGCAACTTATACAATAAAAGAAGATGACTTAAATAAATTTATCCGTGTAAAAGCGGAGCTTACAGAATCAAAAGCAACGGTTACTTCAGAAGCATGGCAAGTAAAAGAAGATGGCACTTATGATAAGATTGAAGGTGATTCTGTTTACTTAAGTGATATTAAGAAAGAGAAATTAATCGATTCTTCTATCGGATATAAAACTTTAATGTATGATGCTAACACGAGTGGTGATACGATTACTTTATTAGTAAATGGTGAAAAGAACTACTTCTTTAAAGGTTTAGGAGCGCATGCACCATCTACATTAGTATATGATTTATCTGATTATGTTACATATTATCACTTTGATAGATTCCTTGCATATTTAGGCCTTGATAATGCACAAGGTAGCAAAGGAAATGGTGTTAAATTTACAGTTCAAACTTCAATAGATAATAAAACTTGGAAAACAGTTCAAACTACAGGTGTATTAAAAGGAAATACAGATGCAGTAAAAGTGGATATTCAGCTTGAAGATGCCAAGTATTTGAAAATTAGTATTAGTGATAATGGATCAAATGCAAACGATCACTCTGTTATTGCAGATGCTGTATTAGCAAATCAAGCTTATACAGGAAAAGTTCAAAATCAAGAATTTGTCAAAACGGTTGCAGAATATGACAAAGAATTAAAACAGATAAGAGAAGTAAATCCAGATAAGACAGTAAAAGAAATCTTACAGATGGATGATTACAAAAAACTTCTTTATCAAAGAACATTTGTAAGCAATGCAACTTATAATTTAGTAAAAGCATATGCAGAAAATGAAGAATATGCAGATACTTTAAAATGGTTTATGAACGACTTAGAAGCACTTGAAGACTATGCTTTAGGTGGAGCGCTCAGTTGCAATTATACTAACTTTATAAAAGTGCTTACGAAGTTATACACGAAACATGGTGAAGATCTAAAGGATACAACATATGGTTCTCTTTATAAAAGAATGATGATAGCAATCAGTTTCACACATTCTGGAGATGTACCATTTTGGGCAGATTATTCACAAAAATCCGATCCAGTTAGAAGATATGAGATTTATAAAAAATTACATAGTAAAGGATTGTTGATTAATAATGCATTTGAAAACTTAACGGTTACAGAAATGCGTTGGGTTGTAAATGCTATGATCGATGATGAAGAAATTGAATGGCTCAATTACTATGTTCGTACTCATAGTTCTAAAAATACTATGAAGCCAGAAGATTTCAATAGTAATAATTTTACACCAGGACCATATTATTTCATTAAATATGGATTTGGATACAATTACAAGAATGAAAAATATTACACAGAAGAAAATAAAGAAAAATGGCAGAAGAAATATGGCTTAACAAATGAAGCAGCTGGTGAAGGTGGAAAAGACTTTGACCTTAATGTAACGTATGGAACAGATCCAAAGATTTGGATGGTATTTGAAGAAGGGGCCGTATGTGGTGGTATTTCTAAGACTGGAACAAACATTGTGCAAGTATTTGGTCTTCCTGCTATTGTAGTTGGTCAACCAGGTCATGCTGCATATCTTCAGCTTACATATACAAACCCAAATGATCCAAAAAATTCAACAGGAAAATGGCTTGTTCAAAACGACATCTATGGTTGGAGTAAATCACAAAGTGGTGGATTACTCAATGGCTGGGGTAATGAATATGCTGCTGAATTGGGCGTATCAAGTTATACTCTACTTGCACAAGCAACATTAGATGATGAAGAAAATTTACATACTGCGGAAAGATTCGTAAAATTAGCTAGCGCATATAGCGATGATCCAGAGGAACAAATTCGCTTATATGAACAAGCACTTGATGTTCAAAATATTAATTTAGATGCTTGGTATGGACTTATTAATGCGTATAAAGCACTTGGTAAAGGAGATGAAGACTTCCTTAAATTATCACAAAGAATTGCAGATGCACTTACATACTATCCATTACCAATGTGGAAAACATTAGAAGATCGTATCAAACCAGAAATTAAATCTGGAGAAAGTCTAGCAATTTTAGCATTACAAAAACAAGTTGCATTGAAAAAAGCAACAAAAGCAACAACAGCTAATACAACACAACCAGAAGTAAGTAAAACTATGGCAAATAGTCTTCTTGGAAATCAAAATACAGCCATTGCAACATTCTCATTGGATGGAAATAATGCTGGAAAAATTATGATTGACTCTTCTTATGGAGGAGGAAATCAAGTTCTTTATAGTATTGATGGTGGTGTAAATTGGAAAAATGCTGGTATTACAACAGAAGTTCTATTAACACAAGAAGAAATTGATGCACTTACACCAGAAAAAGACCTATTAGTTCGTTTCCAAGGAACAACAAACTATTATACAATCGACATTACAAAAGCTTCTACTCCATCAAACTTATATAGAAATGATAGAGAAGATCGTTTAATTGGATCAGTTGTAAACTTAGAATGGAGAGTAGCAGGTGATGATCAATGGACAGATCTTACATCTGATACAACCTTTACTGGTGATAAAACAATCCAAGTTCGTGTAAAAGCAAATGGTACAGAACAGGTAAGTGATATTGCTACTTACAAGTTTACAACAGATACCGATACAGCTAGCAAAAAATATATTCCACTTAGCCACATTAGCTATGTAGGAACTTCTAGTCAGCAAAATGAAGGTTCAAGTGGTGCAAAGGTTCTTACTGGTGAACCAAATTCAATGTGGCATACAGTATGGAGTGGTAATGATAACGAACGTTATGTTACAGTGAAGTTTGATGAGCCACGTTATTTAACTGCCGTAGACTACACACCTAGACAAACAGGAAATAATGGACGTTTCTTATCTTGTGAAGTTTATACAAGTATGGACGGAGAAGACTGGATGTTAGCAGGTAGTGTAACTGGTTGGGGAGACAATGCAAATACAAAGAGAGTCAACTTATTTGGACCAACGTATGCAAAATATGTAAAAGTAGTTGGTACAAAAACAATTGGTAACTTTGGTTCTGCTGCTATGTTAGAATTCTTTGAAGATACAACAGTAGAAAGCAAAACAGTAGAAAGCATTGAATTAAAAACTGCGCCTAAAAAGACTACTTACTTACGTGGAGATGAATTAAATATCAAAGGACTTGTAGTTATCGCTCGTTATGATGATGGTACAAAAGGTACTTTGAAACATAAGTTCCTTCAGTTTGATAAAACCATTTTAGACAAACTCGGAAAAGAAACAATCTCTGTAAGCTATAGCTTAAATGGAGAAGTGGTACCAGTAACATTTGATGTAAATGTCGTAGAAAATACAAAAGATATTACTGGAATTACAGTAACAGAACTTCCAACAAAGATGAGATATTTTGTAGGAGATTCTCTTGATACAACAGGAATGGTTGTAAAAGCACAGTATACAGATGGTACAGAAGGCTATATTTACGATGATATGTATAAAGTTGTTCCAGAAAAATTCACAGAAGCAACAGACTCTCAAAAAGTAACAATTGAGTTTACAAGAAATGGTAATACAGTTACAGATACTTTTAGTGGTGTAGAAGTAACCAAAACTGTAAAATCTATTAAAATTAGTAAGAAACCAACAACAACTACATATAGCTTAGGAGATGCGTTCAATGACAAAGGAATGCAAGTATCTGCTGTATATGATGATAATACACAAGAAGTATTAGATTCTTCTGATTATATTATTGAATCAGATGGATTTAGCAATACTGCAGGAACAAAAACTATCACAGTTACTTATGCAAGAAAACCTGAAATTCAGACAAATATTTCTGTTATTATCTTCCCATATATTCAAACAGAACAGTTTATTTTTGAAGCAGCAGAAGGAAAAGATATAGCATCTTTAACTTATGTGATGGGAAATACAGTAGCAGAAGATGGAAAAGTAGAAGTTCCATCCACTGTAACAGTAGCCGATAAGTTAGACTTTACAATCAATACAATTGGTCGAAGCTCTTTTGAAGGCCAAACAAATGTTAAGAGTGTTGTGCTTCCAAGTACAGTACAAAGCATTGAGAAAGATGCCTTTAAAAATAGTACAGGATTAAAAGAAGTATATCTTACAAGTTATGATAACTTTGATAATTTAAGCATAGCGGATACAGCATTTAGTGGTGTTACAGGTGCGACAATCTATGTTGCTAATGAAAAATTAGTAAAAGAGTTAGAAGATAAACATATAACAGGAATTAAAAACCTTACAATCAAGTCTATTGCAGAAAAAGTAACAACTCTTGAAATACAAGCTCCAAATAAAACAGAGTACACATTAGGAGAGTCTGCTGACTTTACTGGACTTGAAGTATATGGAATTTTAGAAGATGGAAATAAAATTCTGTTAAATTCTGAAACATATTCTATGAATGCATTTGATAGAAATAAAGCAGGAGAACAAGTAATCACTGTAAGATTAAATAAAAAAGATGTAACAGCATCTTTCACATTAAACGTAACTCCAGCTACTCCTTCTATTGAAGCACAGCCAATGGATATGGGATACAATGAAACAGAGAAACCAGAAGCATTAAAAGTTGTAGCATCTACAAAGGATGCGGGACATTTAAGTTATCAATGGTATTCTAATACAACAAACTCTACAAAAGGCGCAACTGCAATCCAAGGTGCAACTACTGATAGTTATGTACCAGAATTAAAAGATCAATATTACTTTGTAGTCGTAACAAATAACGATGCAGCTAAGACAGAAGGAACAAGTATTTCTGTAACAAGTGATATTGCTCATATCCAGGTAGGAAGTTATGAAGCAAGAATTGGAAACACTTCTTATGCCACATTAAAAGAAGCAGTGGTGAATGCAGAAGATGGTGCAACAATTCAAATAAGAAAAGACATTACAATAGAAGATACGATTGTCATTAATAAGAATTTAACAATTACTGGTCATACTATTAAACGTGCTAATACATTTAATGGACTTCTTTTCCAAGTGAATAAAGGAACAGTTCTTCTTGAAAATGTAGAAGTTGACGGTGGAGCTGTATGGACAGGAAATGAAGATGCTACATTAAAACGTGGTACAAAAAATACAGGTATTGTTGCAGATAATTCATTAGTTCTTGTTACAGCTGGAGAATTCAACTTAGGAAAAGATGCAGTTCTCAAAAATAATGCAAATAACAGCAATAACTATGGAAGAAGTGGTGGTGCCGTTCGTATCAGTGGCGGAACATTCCGTATGACAGGCGGTACAATCAAAGACAACTATTCTGCTCCATATGGTGGTGCTGTGTTAGCAACAAGTGGTTCTGTGATTATTGAATCTGGTCTTGTATCTGGTAACCATGGAACAAGTTCAGGTGGAACATTCTGTATCGATCAAAGTGCAACATTCACTATGACACGTACAGAAAATCCAGAAGATACAGTTATTGAAAATAACTTAGGCAATGGAAATGGTGGAGCTATTTGGTTATCCAATGGTAAAGCAACATTAAATGGTGGTATCATTCGTAATAATAAAGCTACAAATGGTGGAGCTGTTTATATGCAAGGAAGCGGAACTTTAGAGCTTGGAGATGTTACAATTACTGGAAATAGTGTTACAAACATGGTAAGTGGAATTTACTATGCAAACGGATCTATCAGTATTATTGGTGTTCCAAATATGGAAAATGACATTTACGTTACAGGTGGAAAAAAGATCAACTTAACAAGTGATTTAACAGATATGAAGTCCAAAATTCGTATTTCTAATATCGGTTCTAGTGCAGAAAAAGCGGTATTTGTAGTTGCAGATACAGCAGAACATGCAAAATCTGCAGAAAAAGCATTTGCATTAGCAAGTGGACTTTCTCTTCAGGCAGAAGGTACGGATGTATACTTCACTAGAAAATAAAATAAATGACAGAGTTTTTCATAAGATAAATGAATAAAGTTCATCATTTTCTATAAAATATTTTAGAAAGATGTCTCTTAGATTGACGAAGAGTTTTTTATTAAAAACTTAGAATCAATGAAAGAGACATCTTTTATTTTGTCGATCGATTTTTTGTTCATGCCCCTCTATTTTGACAAAATACTTTTCTATTATTGGATATAATGCACTACGAATAAGGAAAGTAGAATGGGGGTAAGAAAATGAGACCGACAAAGAAACATCCTATTACAAAAGAAAAAAATAGAAAGAAAAAAAGAAAACAAGACATCACAGTAACAAGTTATCATATGATTTTAAGCATATTGACTGGATTATGTAGTTTCAATGGTTTAAATCCATTGGCACCCGCTTTTTTTATGGCGATCAATCAAAGAGGAGCAGAAGTACCTCTTTTATGGATTTGTAGCACTGGAAGTATTTATATTCGACTTGGTATGGAAAGTGCGATTCGTTATGGGTTAATTATGTTAGTTTCTTATTTTTTATCTCAGATGGGACAAGTTTTTGTGAAACAGGAAATACATAAAAAAGCATTACTGACAGGAGCCACTACTATGGTAGTTACCTTTATTCAGTTGCTATGGATAACGGATATGGAATCTGTTGTTTTTCAGGCAATCACAGAAAGTTTTATTACGCTTGGCTTTATTATTTTATTAGCAAAAGCATTGGAATATGAAAAGCATAGGCAAAGAAACTTAGAACAAGAGGAATTAATTGGATGGATGTTACTGCTATCAGGAATTCTCTATGGTGTTTCTATTCCATACACATCCACGTTATCGATTTCTCAGGCTATTGTATGGCTATTAGTTGCGTATCTTTCTTATCGATTTGGAATGGCAGAAGGAGCATTATTTGCCATTTGTTTTGGAAGCATTTTATATTATCAAGGGGAAGCTGTTTCCTTTGGAACAGCCTCTGCTTTTTATAGTGCCGGATTTTATGCTCTTTGCGCAATTTCTTGTGGGATAGCAAGAAAAGCGGGAAGATTTATTAGCATATGTAGTATGGGAGCTATGGCATTCTTATTATTTCGATGGGCGCAAGATTTACGCGTAGAAAATTGGTATGGGATTTTAGCTGGGAGTGTGGTCTTTCTTCTATTACCCTCAGAGATGGTTTCCTTATCAAGACAAGAGGTAAGGAAAGAGTGTATGGAGGAGGTTTTATTTTTACAAGTGAGAAACCAGTTAAAAGGTTTTTCAGAAACGTTAAAAAGAATGAAAATGACGTTATTATTTTCGGTAGGAGAGTGGGAAGAAGCAGAGCAAAAAGAGAAAATATTGGAGCATACCGTACAAGAAGTGTGTTCTTACTGTGAATATCATCCGTATTGTTGGGATACAGAAGCAAAATTATCATATGAGCAAGTTGGTGCCGTTATGGAACAAGTAGAGATAGCAGACAATATGGATTTTGTTGAAGAAAGTCCATTTTTAGTTCGTTGCCCCAAACAACAGTCGTTTGTAACAGAGCTTCGGCATAGTATGGCAATGCAAAAATTAGAGACGATTTATAATGAACGCATTTTAGAAGGTAGAGAGGCAATGGCAGGGCAGTTTGAGCAAGTAGCACGTCTCATAGACGATCTGTTTATTGGAAACTATATAGAATTACCAATTTTAGAAAAAACTCGTATGAAATTAGAAGGATATTTAAAAGTCCAAAAGGTAAAAGTGTTTGATGTCTTTCAGTTTGAAAATGCTTCTGGACAAAGAGAAATTTATATGACACTTTGTTCTGAAAAAGGAAGAATGTTGACAGCAAGAGAGCTTACGAAAATAGTAAGTAAGGCATTTGGATATGCTGTTCGAAGTAAGCGAGGTAATAAAAGTATTATTAGTAAGTCCGTAGAATGTTATGGTTTTTTAGAAGAAAGTCAATTTTACTATTTGCAAGGTGTGGCAAGAGTTAGTAAAACAAAAGAAGAAATTTCAGGAGATAATTTCTCTATTTTAGAATATGAACCGGGAAAATTAGGGGTTATGCTTGCAGATGGAATGGGTTCTGGACAATATGCAAATAAAAAAAGTACATTATTAGTAGAGCTTATGGAGCAGTTATTAGAAGCTGGGTTTTCTAAAGATGCCTCTCTTCGTCTACTCAATGCAGTTCTTGTCGTACCCGTTTCAGATGCAAATTTTTCCACGTTAGATCTTTGTACCATTGATTTATATAAAGGGATATATCATTTTTATAAAGTTGGTGGAGCGTTTTCTTTTATTAAAAGAGCAGGTGGAGTAGAAATGATACGAGGTGGAGCCATACCAGTTGGAATTTTCCCAAATCTTGAATATGAATCCTATGAAATAGAAGTTCAAGATGGGGATATGCTCTTTTTATTATCCGATGGAGTTATGGAGTCTGTTCCTTATGAAGATAAGGAGCAGTTTATTGCAGATGAGATTCAGAAAATAAAGTTTGCCAATCCTCAAACAGCTGCAACAAAGCTGATGTCAAGGGTGCAGGAGTTAGGAGGAAAAAGCAATCGAGACGATATTACGATTTTAGTTATTGGTATATGGAGCCGTAATTAGGATTTTCTTGTTTTTAACGATAGAGTTTAGTACAATAAGAGTATCAAATAGGTATATGAAATATGACATTGATACTAAAATACAAGAGGAAAAAGAATGAATATGTATAAAAAAATAAAACAATATTGTGAGAAATACAGTATGTTAGAGCAGGACAGTCGAGTTGTAGTAGGCATCTCTGGCGGTCCTGATTCTGTTTGTTTACTTGATTTTTTATATGAATTAAAAAAGGAGAGAAATCTTAGTATTTATGCTGTGCATGTACATCATGGACTACGAGAAAAAACAGCGGATCAAGATGAACGATTTACAAGAGAACTTTGTAAGCGATATAACATTCCATACTATTGTTTTTATGAGAATGTAAAAGAACGTGCAATAAGAGAGAAGAGAAGCGTTGAAGAGGCTGGAAGACTTTGTCGTTATGAGAGAATGGAACAAGTAAGAAAAGAAACAAAGAGTGGTTATATCGCAGTAGCACATCATGCAAACGATCAAGCAGAAACGGTTCTATTTCATCTAATACGTGGAAGTGGAGTAGAAGGGTTAAAAGGCATGTTACCAAAAAGAGAGCATATTATTCGTCCTTTTCTCAATGTGACAAAACAAGAAATTTTAGAACAGTTACAGATACGAAAACTACCTTATCAAACCGATGAAACCAATGCAGAGACTACTTATACAAGAAATAAAATTAGAAACCAATGGATTCCAATGATGGAACAAGTGAATCAAGAAGCCGTAGCCCATATTTGTGAGACAGCGAAAGTCATGGCAATGGCAAATGATTATATACAAAAAGAAAGAGAAAAAGCATATAATAATTGTTTGATGACAGAACAAAGGGAAAAGGATGGAACCATACAAGAGATACAGTTTGCGATAAAAAGACTGAAAGAGCAACATCCATTTTTAAGACTAGAAGTATTCAAAGAAATGTTATCTTATTTAATCGGAAGTGGCAGCATTGAGAAGGTGCATATTGAGCAGATAAATCGATTAATAGAAGGAGAAACTGGAAAAAAGTTATCGCTTCCAAAGTCTTATATTGCCAAAAAACAATATGATACCCTTATCATAGAAAAAAAGAGAGAAGAAAAAAATGGAACAATGCAAGGATATGTATATGAATTAGAAGTGCCATCGTCTGTTTATATTGAAGAGATTGGAATACAAATTACGTTATCTTTCGTAGATAGTCATAAGATTTTAAAGAAATGGGAAGATTTTGACCAAAGAATTTCAAAAGAAACCTACAAAAAAATGTTTGACTATGATAAGATTAGAGGTAGACTTCAATTACGTACGAGAAAAGCCCAAGATAAGTTAAGTATTGACGAGTCAGGTAAGCATAAATCCTTACGGAGATTTTTTATTGATGAAAAAATACCAAGGGAGCAAAGAGAACGATTTCCGATTCTTGCAGATGAAGAAGGGATATTATGGCTTTTAGGGAGACGAATTGGAGCGAAATACAAAGTCGATATGACGACAAAACGGATATTGCTTGTTGAATATGAAAAGAGAACAAAGGAGACAAAAAATGGATAAGATTCGTGTTATGATACCAGAGGAGAAATTAGACGAGAGAATTCGTGAGATGGGAGAAAGGATCAGCAAAGAATATGAAGGAAAATCCGTACATCTCATTTGTGTTTTAAAGGGAAGTGTTTTCTTTACTTGTGAATTAGCAAAAAGAATTACTGTACCAGTTACGATAGACTTTATGTGTGTATCTAGTTATGGCAATGAAAAATCTTCTTCTGGAGTTGTGAAAATCACAAAAGATTTAGATGAAAATATCGAAGGAAAAGATGTTATTCTTGTAGAAGATATTATTGATTCAGGAAGAACATTAAGCTATCTAATGCCAACTTTAATGCAGAGAAATCCAAAAAGTTTAAAGCTTTGTACCCTTCTTGATAAACCGGATAGAAGAACACATGATGTTCAAGTTCATTATACAGGATTTGATATCCCAGATGAATTTGTAGTTGGATATGGGCTTGATTATGCTCAAAATTATCGAAACCTTCCTTATATTGGAGTAGTGGAAGGATAAAAAATTAATTAGAAGAATCACAAAAAAAGGAGGAGATTAGTTGAATAAAAGACGAAGCAATTTAGGGTTTTATTTACTGATTCTTGTTATTGTAGTGGGCACTATTTTTATTAGTGATTTTAGTAAAAATCTTCGCTCAAATTACGAGTATTATGACTTTCAACAAGATGTGAAAGAGGGAATTGTACAAGAGGTAACTATTCGACCAAATCAACAGACGGAATCAGGTAGAATTATTGTAGAATTAGAAAATGGAGAAAAGGAACAGTTTTACTATCCTAATGTAATGGAAGTCATCCATTTCGCACAAGAAAACGGAATTGGGGATCGTGTCATTAGCCAAGATGAAGATCGCCCAAGTATTATTATTACAATCTTACCATATTTATTAGGATTTGGTGTTATTTTCTTATTCTTTAATATGATGGCAGCCCAATCTGGTGGTGGTGGCAATAAGATGATGAACTTTGGAAAAAGCCGTGCCAAAATGACGATGGGTGGACAGACGAATGTATCCTTTGAAAATGTAGCTGGATTACAGGAAGAAAAAGAAGAGTTAAAAGAAGTAGTAGACTTTTTAAAGAGTCCGGGAAAATATATGAATGTGGGAGCTAGAATCCCAAAAGGAGTTTTATTAGTAGGACCTCCAGGGACTGGTAAGACGTTATTAGCAAAAGCAGTTGCAGGAGAAGCAGGTGTTCCGTTCTTTAGCATTTCAGGTTCCGACTTTGTAGAAATGTTTGTGGGAGTTGGAGCTTCTCGTGTTCGTGATCTATTTGAAGAAGGTAAGAGAAATGCTCCATGTATCATTTTCATTGATGAGATTGATGCAGTAGCTAGAAAAAGAGGCTCAGGACTTGGTGGTGGTCACGATGAGAGAGAGCAGACATTAAATCAATTATTAGTAGAAATGGATGGATTTGGAGTCAATGAAGGAATTATCGTGATGGCAGCTACAAACCGAGTTGACATTTTAGATCCAGCGATTTTAAGACCGGGACGTTTTGACCGAAAAGTATCCGTTGGAAAGCCAGATGTAAAAGGACGTGAAGAAATTTTAAAAGTCCATGTCAAAGGAAAACCACTAGGCGAAGATGTCAATTTAGGGCAGATTGCAAGAACAACAGCAGGATTTGCTGGTGCAGATCTTGAGAATCTTATGAATGAAGCAGCCATTTATGCAGCACGTGATGATAGACGTTATATCCAACAAGAAGATGTCGATAAAGCATTTATTAAAGTTGGAATTGGTACAGAGAAAAAGAGCCGTCTTGTACCAGAGAAAGAAAAGAAAATTACAGCATATCATGAAGCAGGTCATGCTTTATTGTTCCATTTATTACCAGATGTAGGACCTGTTTATACGGTTTCTATTATACCAACAGGTGTGGGAGCAGCTGGTTATACAATGCCTCTTCCTGAAAATGATAATGTCTTTCTTACAAAAAATAAAATGCTCCAAGATATTAAAGTAAGTCTTGGTGGACGCATTGCAGAAGAATTAATTTTTGATGATATTACGACTGGTGCTTCTCAAGATATTAGAGTGGCTACAAGTACAGCTCGTGCTATGGTTACAGAGTATGGAATGTCCAATCGACTTGGAATGATTCATTATTCCGAAGGAGATGGGGATGAAGTCTTTGTTGGAAGAGACGGTGGACATCAAAGAAGTTATGGAGAGAATATAGCTGGTGTTATCGATGAAGAAATTAGACGTATTGTAGATGAATGTTATGTAGAAGCGAAAAAAATCTTAGTCGAACATATGGATATTCTCCATAAATGCGCAGAATTATTAATGGAAAAAGAAAGAATTGATCGAGAAGAATTCGAATCTTTGTTTAAAATAAACAACAAAGATGTTGTAAATGAAGAGTCAAATATATAGAAATACAATAAAAATCACATCAATATACAATGTGCATAAAAAATAGAGTGTATTTTTGTAAAGTTTATGCACACTTAATTGAGAAAGTTGCTATAATAAGATATGTAACCCCCCCCCAATACATTATATAGTTTTTGCTACACCCCATAAGTAACAAAAATACCTTCTCCAAAAAGGACAGCGTTCGGAAGCTGTCCTTTTTATTTTGTCTAAAACTCTTACTATAAAATTAGATTTTTCTTTCGGAAAAATATGGTATAATGGTTTTATATATGGAAAGGTAGGGAGTCGTTATGGTAGATATCAATTTTTTGTTTCAACAGTTGAATCATAGTCAAAAGGTGCAAATTTATACAGGCAATATGAAGCCTATGTTAAATGAAGAAGCGCTGTTTTCAGATGGAACAATCAATTACCGAATTCCACAAGAACCTTCGAGTCAAGATGATATTAAGGTTCGGATTCGAACAGAAAAGGAAAATGTAGAACTTGTCACTTTGATTTATAAAAATCAAGGTCAAGTTTTTGATATAGAAGCAAAAAAAATAAACTCCGATAAAACATTTGATTATTATGAGGCAGTCATTCCAAAGAGTGAACATCAGACCGAATATTATTTTAAAGTACAATCAGGTATGGCGACTTGCTACTATAATCGTCGTGGTGTCATGGATGAGCCGATTGAGTACTATAATTTTCGAATTTCTCCAGATTATAAAACACCAGATTGGGCAAAGGGTGCGGTTATCTATCAAATTTTTGTCGATCGTTTTTATAATGGCGATCCAACGAACGATGTAGAGGATAGAGAATATTATTACATCGGTCAGTATAGTTCAAAAGTAAAAAATTGGGAAAAATATCCTGCCAGTACGTTAGGAGTCCATGAATTTTACGGTGGAGATTTGCAAGGGGTTCGAGAAAAACTAGATTATTTACAAGAGCTTGGAGTAGAAGTGCTTTATTTTAACCCAATTTTTGTTTCTCCATCTAACCATAAATATGATATCCAAGACTATGATTATATCGATCCACATTATGGTGTGATTGTCGTAGATGAAGGAGAGAGCTTACCAGACTGGGAAAAAGAAAATAGCAAAGCTTCTAGATATATTTCTAGAGTGACGAGAAAAGAAAATTTAGAGGCAAGTAATGCGTTTTTTGCAAAATTGGTAGAAGAGATCCATGCAAGAGGAATGAAAGTCATTTTAGATGGCGTTTTTAATCACTGTGGTTCTTTTAATAAGTGGATGGATCGAGAACGTATTTATGAAGCACAAGAAGGATATGAAAAAGGAGCTTACGTGGATGAAAACAGTCCTTATCATAACTTTTTTCAATTTTATAATGAAAATGCTTGGCCATACAATGCCTCCTATGATGGATGGTGGGGGCATGATACGTTACCAAAATTAAATTATGAAGTATCTCATACGTTATATGAATATATTTTAAATGTTGCAAAAAAATGGGTTTCTCCTCCTTATAATGTAGATGGATGGAGACTTGATGTAGCAGCGGATCTTGGACATTCCAGTGAATTTAATCATCAATTTTGGAAAGATTTTAGAAAAGTTGTAAAAGAAGCTAATCCAAATGCTATTATTTTAGCAGAACATTATGGAGATGCTGCCTCTTGGTTGCAGGGGGATCAATGGGATACGGTTATGAATTACGATGCATTTATGGAACCGATCACTTGGTTTTTAACAGGTGTAGAAAAGCATAGTGACGAATATCGAGAAGATTTACGGAATAACTATGATTCTTTTAAAGGAGCTATGACACATCATATGTCAAGATTTCATACACAGTCGTTAGAAATAGCGATGAATGAATTATCCAATCATGATCACTCTAGGTTTTTAACGAGAACGAATAAAAGAGTGGGACGTGTACAGTATGTAGGGCCGGAAGCTGCCAATGAAGGAATTCAAAAAGGAATTTTTAAAGAGGCTGTTGTCATGCAGATGACATGGCCAGGAGCACCTACCGTTTATTATGGAGATGAAGCTGGTGTTTGTGGTTGGACAGATCCAGATAATAGAAGAAGTTATCCTTGGGGAAAAGAAGATAAAGAGTTAATCGATTTTCATAAAGAGATGATACGAATTCATAAGCAGTCAAAAGCATTGCGTATTGGCTCATTACATTTACTTCATGGGGAATATGGAATTATTACTTATGGAAGAACCGTAGAAGAAGAAAAATATGTCATTGCTATTAATAACTTAGAAGAAGAAAGAGAAGTGCTCATTCCTGTATGGAAGGCAGGTATTCAAAATGAAGAACCGATGCTTCGGTTAATGGAAACGACAAGAGAAGGGTATTCCATAGAGCCAGTGTCTTATGCAGTTTGTTCTGGAACACTTCGATTAAAACTGCAGCCAGTAAGTGGAGTTGTATTAAAGACAAAGAATGGTTAAAACTGTTATCCTATACTTTTAAAAAGAAGTGACTTCTTAGTAAAGTTCATTGATATAAAACCCTCTAGTAAGAGGGAAAAAAGAGAGAAACAATGAATAAAAAATAATTGTGTAAAATAAAAAAAGTTCTTGCAATTATTCTAAGAGTTTAGTATAATTAGAAACTGTCAGATATGAAATGGATGGATTCCCGAGTGGCCAAAGGGGGCAGACTGTAAATCTGTTGTCGACGACTTCGAAGGTTCGAATCCTTCTCCATCCATTAAAAGAAGAGAATACCTTTTCTTTTATGCCGGCGTGGCGGAACTGGCAGACGCACAGGACTTAAAATCCTGCGGGACTAATCTCCCGTACCGGTTCGATTCCGGTCGCCGGCATT
>JADIML010000008.1 GCA_017694765.1 Candidatus Scybalomonas excrementavium | reverse complement strand
CAACATCATTTGCCTATCAAGTAACAGCTCTAAAGAGGGAATTCACTGTATTTTGCAATGAAAAGTTGCAAGAAATTGGACTTTCCATTGGGCTTATGTATTTCATTGTCTATATTGGAAAACATGAAAACTGTTCTCCGGGAGAACTATCGAAAGCAATTCATATGGATACAGGACATACTACAAGAAGTATTGATAAGTTAGTAAAAGATGGTTTTGTTCAAAAAAAGAGAGCAGAAGTTGATAAAAGAAGCCAAAATCTGATATTAACCGATAAGGGAAAAATAGCTCTTAATCATATTTATTCCTTGTTTCAACAATGGGATCAAATACGATTAAGTCAACTTTCAGAGGAAGAACAAAAAACTCTTTGTGCGTTATTAGATAAAGTTCGAAAGAGAGGTAAGACATCATGTATGGGTGGATACAAAAAGAAATCAAACTTGGAACGGTAACTTTAAAAAATCGAGTTGTATTTGCGCCAACTTCTATGGGGCTAAAAGAGGAAGCATATATCCAGAAGCTCAGTAGCATTGCCAAAGGTGGAGTCGGACTCATTATAATTGGTGATGTTTCGGTTATGCCAAGCAGAGGGGTATGTCTTCATACAGAAGAAGGATTTGCTTATTATCAACGAGTCGTAGAAGCAGTTCATAAGTATGGTGCAAAAGTATGTGCACAGTTGCATATGTCAGATAGTAATTTTGCAGCACTTGCAAAATATATACCAGATGTGAAGCAAGGGAAGATTAGCGAGCAGCAACTTCGTGTTTTATTGAATCAAGAAGTGTCTCCTTATATTACTAATATGCCAATAGAAATGGTACAAAAGATAATAAAAGGGTTTGGGACTACAGCATTATTAGCAAAAAAAGCTGGTTTTGATCTCGTACAAATTCATGGAGATAGAATGTGTGGAAGTTTTAGTTCTCCTATTTTTAATAAGCGAACAGACAAGTATGGTGGAAGTTTAGAAAATAGAATTCGATTTGCAAAGGAAGCCATAGAAGAGGTGAGAAAAGCAGTACCTAATGATGCGATAGATTTTAAATTGGCTGTGCGAATGGAAGACCCACACTATGGAAATGCAGGGATTACAGTTGAGGAAATAAAAACAGTTGTTCCAGTATTGGAACAAGCTGGTGTAACGAGTTTTCATGTAACATTAGCAAACCATTCTGATTTACAAGATACGATTCCACCAAAAAATCACCCATATTTCAAAGAAGAAGGATGCTTTTTAGATTTTTGTGATGAAGTGAAAAAATATACGAAATTACCAGTTTGTGGCGTAGGAGCTTTGAGAACACCAAAGTTTATCGAAGAGCAATTAAGAACTCAAAGAATTGATATGGTTGGCATGTGTCGCCAACTGATTGCAGATCCAGAATGGGTTAATAAGATAAAACAAGAAAAAGAAGAGAACATTCAGTATTGTATCCGATGCAACCAGAAATGTCTTGGTGGAATCCAAGCTCATGTCGGGGTGCATTGTATTTATGATAAAAAAAGATTGGAGGAATAAATAAATGAATTATGCAGTTGTAACAAGTAGTCGAACAGGAAATACAAAGCAGTTAGCAAATGTAATACAGGAAGTTTTGCGAGAAACGAACATGATAGATGTGAGAGAGGAAGGAAAAGAAGTACAAAATGCAGATATTTTGTTTGTGGGATTTTGGACAGATAAAGGAACTTGTTCCGAAGAAGTGAAGAAACTGTTACACACATTAGAAGGGAAGAAAATATTTCTATTTGGTACAGCAGGGTTTGGACAGAGTCAAACATATTTTGCTCAGATTATAGAAAGGGTCAAAAAAGAGATTCCACAGTCAAATCAAGTGATAGGAAGCTATATGTGTCAGGGAAAAATGCCGATAACAGTTAGAGAACGGTATATAAAGTTACAAAAAGAAGATCCTACTAACAAACAGTATGAGAAATTGATTCAAAATTTTGACACTGCACTGTCACACCCAGATCAACAAGATCTGGAAGGAATTAGAAAAAAAGTTTTAGAGATAGTAAAATAATAATGAAAAATTAAATGGATTAGAGAATATACGAAGAAACAGAGCTATGGGAACAGGTTGTCCTTTTCATGTAGTTCTGTTTTTTATATCGTTTGCTTATCTATGAGTTGTATTCTTTGTAAAATTAAACTATAATGAAAGAAAAGATGTCGATGGACGGGTTTTTAAGTAAAAATTTATGTATAAAATGAAAATTTATGTATAAAACGAAAATTAAAAATAAAAGAAAAAAGTGTTGCTGATGTGATTCAGCATTCTTGCCATTACATCGTATTAGGAGGAAAAGAAATGAAAGAAGAACAATTACGTAATCTTTGTGTGGCTGGAATAGGTGCATCAGCTGGCGGAGTAGAGGCATTACAAACAGTATTTCAAAAAATGCCAAGTAATGCAGGAATTGCTTATATCGTTGTACAACATCTATCACCAGATTATAAAAGCTACATGCAATCTCTATTAGAGCGATGTACGGATATGCCTATTATTCATGCAGAAAATGAGATGGAAGTTGAACCAAATACGGTATATTTAAATAGTCCTGGATATTGCTTAGAAGTCGAAGAAGGAAAGTTTAAAATGACTAAAATGGATCCAAAACAAATGGCACAGCATCCAATTGATATGCTATTTCGTTCCATTGCCAATTGTTATCAAAAATATGCGATCGGAATTGTTTTATCTGGATGTGGTGCAGATGGTTCATTAGGAATTCGGGCTATCAAAGAAGCAAATGGAATGGTAATGGCACAAGATACGCTAACAGCACAGTTTGAGAGTATGCCAAGGAGTTCCATTGCAACAGGAGCTGTTGATTATATTTTATCACCAGAGGAAATGGGACAAACGCTTTTAGCTTATAGAGAGCATCCTTATGTTCAAGGACAGCAGCTATTAAAAGAAGTTGTAAAAGATCAAAATACGATGAATATGTTTACAGAAGTGCTAAAAATTTTAAAAGAACACTCAGGAGTTGATTTTACTTACTATAAAGAAACGACGATTTTAAGACGTTTAGAACGTAGAGTTAGCATTAATCGTTGTAAGTCTATGAATGAATATTACACGATTTTATGTAATTCAGAAGAGGAGAGAACGACATTATTTAAAGAAATGCTGATTGGTGTTACGAGCTTTTTTAGAGATAAAGAGGCGTTTGCTAGTTTGGAAAAAAACGTAATACCAAAACTGGATTATAAAAAGTCTCAAATTCGAGTTTGGAACTGTGCTTGTTCTACAGGAGAAGAAGTATATTCCATTGCTATCTTATTAGCAGAATACATAGAAGAAAATAATTTAAATTGCTCCTTTAAGATTTTTGCTACTGATGTCGATCCAGTAGCTGTGGAAATTGCAGGAAGAGGAGTTTATTCGGAAAATGCTGTTTCAGACATTCCAACCAAATATGTAATGAAATATTTTGTGAAAAAAGGAGAATTCTATCAAATTAAAGATTCGATTCGAAATAATATTGTATTTGCAGTACATAACTTACTTCGTGATCCGGTGTTCTCAAATTTAGATCTATTAATTTGCAGAAATTTGTTTATTTATTTAAAGATTGAGTTACAAAAAAGAGTATTAGAATCTTTTTGCCAAGCATTAAATGGAAAAGGGTATTTGTTTATGGGTTGCAGTGAATCCATAGGAGAGATGTCAGAAGCTTTTGAAACACTTGACTCTAAGTGGAAAATTTATCGGATGAGAAGTGGTTTTCATGTTTCATTACCTCTGTGGAATCTAGGGGGAACAGAGTTTGGTTTCGGTAGAATGCGAGTATCTGAAAACACTTCATTTACAGCAAACTATAATCGAAAAATTAGAATGGATCATTTAATGGAACGTGCTGTATCAAAGCTGTTACCGCCAGCAGTGTTAATCGATGAATCCGATAATATTTTACAAGTGATTAGTAATATTAATCATTTTTTAGATTTAAAGCCGGGGAAATTTACGAATCAGTTTTTATCCATTTTACCAAATGATTTGTCTATTTTTGTAAATTCCATTTTAAGAAAGTTAAAGCGAAAAGAAATCGATGAATTAACAGAAACGATTACAGGTCTAAAAAGTTTTCCGGGAGAAGAAATCACGATTACTGGAAAGAGAGTAAATTATCATCAAGTGGATTACTATTTAATTAGTTTGCAGACAGTTTCAACGAAGGAAAAAGGTTCTCTAAAAGATGTCATGGATTCAGAATCTTTAGTTGGACAAAGAATTGAAGATTTAGAAAGAGAGTTACAAGCGAGTAAAGAAAGTTTGCATGCAACAGTAGAAGAATTGGAAACAAGCAATGAAGAGTTACAAAGTACCAACGAGGAGCTCATCGCAAGTAATGAAGAATTGCAAAGTACCAATGAAGAGCTACAGTCTGTAAATGAAGAACTTCATACGGTGAATGCAGAATATCGAATGAAGTTAGATGAATTAACAGGTATGACAGAAGATATGGATAATTTACTAGTTAGTGCAGAAATAGGAGCATTATATCTTGATCAAAAGCTTCGTATTCGTAAAATAACACCGATCGTAAAAGCGATGACAAATCTTGTAGAGAGTGATATTGGACGTTCGATTTTCCATGTCACTTTTATGGAAGAATATTCCCAGTTTCATGACGATTTAAGATATGTAATAGAGAGTAGTAAAAAAATTTATAGATATTTATCAGATAAACGGAGTAAATGTTGGTTAATTCGTATTCAGCCAAGTCGATCCGAGCAAAATATGGTAAATGGGATTATCTTGACCATGGTGGATACAACAGCCTCAGATAACTATTATGTGTGCAAGGGAGGGAAAAAGCAGAGTCCATGATAAGAATGAGAGATATTCATACAATATATAGCCAATTAAAACAAGAGAATTTACAGTTAAAAACACAACTTCACGATGTAACAAATGAGTTAAATCAAATGCAAGATCAGTATCAAAATCGATATCAAACGTTACCGATACCATGTATTACAGTGAATTGTTGGGGAGATATTTTAGAATGTAATCGTATCGCTTGTGTCTTTTTTGGAAGAAGATCGGATCGTTTATGTATGGATAATCTTATGAAATTTTTGGATGCAGATAGTAAGGGGCGGATGAACTTATTCTTACAGATGATGATGGAAGAAAGGCTTCGGAGTAAAATTGAGTCAAGCGATTTAGAAATCGATTTTTTTGTGCGAGGCATACGATGTGCAACGATTGTTCGCTATAACCTGATTTTAAAAAATCAAGAACCTTTACTCGAATTATCAATTTGGGATACAAGTGAAGAAAAAGTGCCAAATCAAAAAGTAATGCACCAATCAGAAAGTGATTCCTTAGGTTTTAAAGAAACAGAAGAATATTTGATTGAATATGATCAGAATTTAGATGAATTTAGGGAATATGGAGATTTTTTTAATGCGAGTATTTCCAAAAAAGAACAGGTTGTGAAAGAAAACTTTTTACAACAAGTAACAGAATGTCAAAAAGAATGGAGCCCTTCTTATCAGCTTATGAAAGATATTTTCTTAGGAAAAAAGGTCTCAGGAGAACTCAATTTATCAGAAATTGATTATTATAATTTTTATGGTTGGGCTTACTTAGAGATGATACCAAGGGAACCGTTGTTAGGAAATGATTCTCGAATTGGACGAATGTATGATATTACAGAGAAAAAAGTAAGAGAGTTAAGAGAAAGAGAGAATGACTGTAAAGATAAGATAACTGGATTTTATCATTCAGAGTATGGGCTTAACTTACTAATAAAACGGTTAGAAAATGGGAAGTTGCAAAATCGATCAGAACATCTAATTTTAGTCTCTATGTCTTTAACAGAAGAAATGTTAAGACAATATGGAACGCCTTTTTTATATGGAAGTTTATATTTAATAGGGCGATGTTTAAAGCATTTGCAGGAGAAAGAAGGAGGAACGATTATTCGAGTTGGCGAAAAAGAGTTTCTAATTCTGATGGATGATAGAAGTAAAGAAGAAATGATAGAAATTGTGGATACTTTACGAAGGCAGTTGAGAGAGAGTTATAGTGGGCATGAATTATATGGAGTCATAGAATATAAGGTCGTGTTACAGCCGATGATTCATTGGAGCAACTATCCAGATTGGAGACTTGTTGTTCAGGAACTGTATGAACAAGCTAAAAAATCTAAGGAAGAAGTTGTTACAGTAGATAGCAAGATTGCCAATGAATTTTGTAGAGAAGAGCCAGTTGTCGTAGAACATTATGCAGGAACTACGAAAATTATACACAAAGAAAAGCAGTCATTCCTAGCATATGCTTATGAATTGCTAGAGCATAGCTTACAAATAGAGTGTGCGATTTTATTGTTGTTAAATATGATAGGAATTTTAAAGCAATTACAGTTTATTTATATTTATGACTGGGATATCAAGCAAAACTCTCAAAATTTATTATATCAGTGGGAGAGAGAAGTAAAAGAAACTAGGATGGAGTATGACATCTATCAATTATGGGATACCACGAATTCTTCCTATATAGCCAATGATTACATAGTTAGTGAAAAGGAAAATGTATATTGGAAGTTTAATAGTTTACAAAATCATATCAAGAAAGTAATTATTTATGGATTTTCTAAAGAAGATAGAATGGAAGTTGAAGAAAAACAAGTGTATGAGGAGTTATCCAATTTATTATTTTTAGCAATGCAATATAGTGGATATCAGGTGGCTACGAAGGAATTAGCAAGAGATCTACAAGTGTTAAAACAAGCGATGGAATCCTCAAAGGAAAATTTATCGAATCAAATTATAAAAAAGATGGAAGAGACAATTCGAGGTTTTGGAGAATAAAGGAAATGGACTTAATAAATTTTGGAATCTTTTCTTCATAGAGTTGAAAAATGATAGAAAATGAGTTATGCTAAATCCGTTACAAAAGGAGGAAAATAAGTATGATAGAAGCATTATTTCACACAGCATATTCAAAGGAACTGTGGATCGTAAGTCTTGTTGTGGCATTTCTCTTAACAGCTGTAGCAATGGAAATTTTACAAGGCTTATTACCAAGAGATTTAGGAAGAGCATTTGCAGTAAATGGACAGCTTTCGAAAGGAAAACCAAGAGGAGCAGGTATTACTTTTGTTAGTACGTTTATTATTACAAGTATTTTATTTGTTCCGCTTGAAATGGAGTATGTAATTTACTGTATCCTTTTATTTGCATCTATGCTTACAGGATATTTAGATGATCGAGCAAAGAATCCATGGGGAGAATTAAAAAAAGGGATTTGTGACTTTGTAATTGCCCTTATGACAGCGATTACCTTTATTAATTTTAATCCAGAGTTTAGTGGATTTTATTGGTTTGGCGAATTTATTACAATTCCAAAAATTGTATATATTATATTAGCTATTATTTTAATCTGGGTATCCATTAATGTAACAAACTGTTCAGATGGTGTAGATGGTTTAAGCAGTAGTATGAGTACTATTACATTATTAAGTATTTCCTTATTGCTTATGAAGAGTAATGAACAATATGCACATATTACCTTTTTATTAATTGCTTGTTTACTTGGATATTTATGGTTTAATATTACACCAAGTCAGTTATTAATGGGAGATGCTGGTTCTAGAGCAATAGGTTTTTTCATAGCAGTATTAATGATGAAGAGTT
>JADIML010000109.1 GCA_017694765.1 Candidatus Scybalomonas excrementavium | reverse complement strand
ATAGAAGCATACGCATCGGTTGTCCCATTTAAAATTCCACTATAAAGCTGTGCCATCTCAATTGCCTGCTTATTTTCAATAATAACATCCTCTAATAAATCTTCATCTTCTGGATATTGTTTAATTCTTTCTATCTTTAACATTTTTTCCAAAACAACTTCATTCGCTCGAAGAGAAGTAGAAAAATAAAGCAAACTTTTTTGCAACTCTAATAGCTCAATCAACTCACTATTTTTCGTAGCGATATGTAGTTTCTTCTCTACTTCATCGCTCTTTTTATCAATATTTCTTAAATACTGTAAATACATACTCGCATTCTTATATAAAATTTGAAGAATAAACCTTGTTTTCTTAAACGTCCAAAAGTTTCGAATACGACCATCCATAAAAACCTCAAGGATTGGTGTTTCCATTAAGCACACTGTAAAAATTAACTTATCTGTCAAAATAATCCCACATGGAATCGTAATAAAATAATCTTTTCCCTTTCGCTCTTCTATCATAGGAATATCCACAATAATTAAGGTATATTCATCTTCCACTTCGATACGAGAACGTTCTTCTTCATCAAGTGGCGCTCTTAAATGATCAATATCGATATGAAAACGATTGGATATATCTAATAATTCTGTAGCAGATGGTGCGGATAATGCCACCCAACAACCGTCATATATTTCATTAATTTGATGGATAGAATCATCAATTGTTCGAAAAACTCTTACCATGAGTGGACTTCCTTTCTTGATTTTTTATTAGCATGTCCATTTTTATCCCATGCTAATACATTTGCTTCTCTTTTTCTAGCAATCGCTATCTAGAACAGATAAATTTTATTTCTTACTTTTTTATCCAAAGGCAGATTACCAAGTAACTCCGAAACTGTTTGGTTTACATATAAGGTCATCTGAATTCATCTGAATATAAAATTGGTAAACTGCCTTTTTTGGAGAGTTTCGTTCTATTCTCTCTTCCATAAAATTCCTATGATTTAGAAAATATAACTAGCTAATTTAAATTATATGCAAGTTTATTTTTTTTGTCAAACTCCAAATTGAAAAATATGATAATTTTTTGTCACATTTTTCTTCTCAGTCTTTTTTCTTTTCTACTATTTACTAGGAATTAAAAGAATTGTTCCCGTTGGTAATGTCAATTCTCTTAAGACTTTATTTTTAGAAGCCAACTCTTCAAAAGTTGTTCCAGTCTCTTTTAAAATATCAGAAATGTATTGTTGTGATTTTACCACATATGGTCGCATATTTTCAATAGGTGCCATATTTTTCAGCGGAAGACACATTTCATCTCCAGGTTTTAAATTAAAAACATTTAAGTATGGATTATTTTGCATAATGGTTTCCAAATTTATCCGAAATTTTTTAGCTATTTTATACATCGTATCTCCTTGTTGTATCACATATATTGTACCATTACATTCGATAGAACTTGCTTCTCTCATAGAAAAACCTCGTTTTTTACTATTCTATTCTGAAATTTATATTTTGTGCTAATATTTCTTTAGTTGTAAATTGTCGTTTTTTTGTGTATAATAGACTAGGTTTTTGTAGTCTTCTTTTTTAATAGGTAAAAAGACACTCATTAAACCATTGTCTTTTTACATTATTTTACAATTGATAAAAGAGACTATCGAAAAAGAAAGGAGTTATATTTATGGGTTCGAATAATCAATATACCCTTGGAGTAGATATTGGTTCCACGACTGTTAAAGTCACAATTTTAGATAAATCACACCAATTTCTATTTGCAGAATACAAAAGACATTTTGCAAATATTCAAGAAACTTTATCAGAATTATTGAAGAAAGCACTACTTGAACTAGGAGATATTCAAGTTTCTCCTGTTATTACAGGCTCTGGTGGTCTTTCTTTATCTGAAACTTTACATATACCATTTTGTCAAGAAGTTGTTTGTGTTTCTACGGCTTTAAAAGCTGTTGCTCCACAAACAGATGTAGCCATTGAACTTGGTGGCGAAGATGCCAAAATTATTTATTTTACAAATGGTGTAGAACAACGTATGAACGGTGTTTGTGCTGGTGGAACTGGCTCCTTCATCGATCAAATGGCTTCCCTTCTTCAAACAGATGCAACTGGATTAAACGAATATGCAAAACATTATGATACAATTTATCCAATTGCTGCGCGCTGTGGTGTATTTGCCAAAACAGATATTCAACCACTCATTAATGAAGGTGCTTCCAAAGAAAATCTGGCTATTTCTATTTTCCAAGCAGTTGTAAATCAGACAATTAGTGGGTTAGCTTGTGGAAAACCAATTCGTGGACATGTAGCCTTTTTAGGTGGTCCTCTTCATTTCTTGCCAGAACTTCGTAATACTTTTATAAGAACTTTAAACCTAACGGAAGAAGAAACGATTCTTCCTGAACATTCTCACTTATTTGCAGCTATGGGTGCTGCCTTAAATCATGATCCGAATGTCGTATTATCTTTAAAGGAATTTTGTCATAAATTTGATAAGACAATCGAAATCACCCATGAGGTACAGCGTTTACAACCACTCTTTAAGGATCATGCAGAATATGAGGAATTTCAAAAGAAACATAACCGCTTTGCAATTCCTCGTGCTAATATTTCAGAATATCATGGTAACTGCTATCTTGGAATTGATGCTGGTTCTACAACTACAAAGGTTGCTTTAATCAACGAAGACGGTCATTTGCTTTATAGTTTCTATGGAAGCAATCAGGGAAATCCTCTTGCTACTACGATTCAGGCAATTCAAGAAATTTATCAAAAACTTCCTGCCGATGCTACCATTAAGGCTGCTTGTTCCACTGGTTATGGAGAAGCCTTAATTCAATCTGCTCTTATGCTTGACTTTGGTGAAGTAGAAACGATTGCTCATTACTATGCTGCTGCATTTTTTGAACCTGAAGTTGATTGTATTCTCGACATCGGTGGGCAGGATATGAAATGCATTAAAATTAAAGATGGCGTTGTTGATAATGTTATGCTTAACGAAGCATGTTCTTCTGGATGTGGTTCTTTCATTGAAACTTTTGCAAAATCTTTAAATTATTCCATTGAAGATTTTGCGAATATTGCATTATTTGCTAAAAATCCAATTGATTTAGGATCCCGCTGTACCGTTTTCATGAACTCTAAAGTAAAACAAGCACAAAAAGAAGGGGCATCTGTTGGCGACATTTCTTCTGGTCTTGCCTATTCTGTTATTAAAAATGCACTATTAAAAGTAATTAAACTCACAGATCCTAAAGATCTTGGCTCTAAAATTGTTGTACAAGGTGGAACATTCTATAACGATGCTGTTCTTAGAAGTTTCGAACTTATCTCTGAATGTGAAGCTGTACGCCCTGATATTGCTGGTATCATGGGAGCTTTTGGTTCTGCATTAATTGCTAGAGAACGTTTTGATTCTACAAAACCATCTACCATGCTTTCCATCGATGAAATTAACGAACTCACTTATTCCACAAGCATGACAAGATGTAATAAATGTACAAATCACTGTCTTCTTACTGTAAATAAATTCAATGGAAACCGTCGATTTATTACTGGAAATCGTTGTGAACGCGGTCTTGGTAAAGAAAAAACAAAGACCAAAGTACCAAATCTTTTTGCTTATAAGCTAAAACGTATTTTTGATTACATACCATTGACAAAAGAAGAAGCTACTCGTGGGCAAATTGGATTGCCTCGTGTTTTAAATATGTATGAAAATTATCCATTTTGGTTTACATTTTTTACAAAACTTGGCTTTGAAGTCGTTCTCTCTCCTGAATCTACCCATAAGATTTATGAAATGGGAATTGAATCCATTCCAAGTGAATCGGAATGTTATCCAGCGAAGTTAGCACATGGTCATGTTATGTGGCTTATTAAACAAGGTGTACAAAATATTTTTTATCCTTGTATTCCATATGAACAAGAAGAAATAAAGGATGCCAGCAATCATTATAACTGTCCAATTGTTACTTCTTATGCAGAAAATATCAAAAACAATATGGAAGAATTAAAAACTCATAACATTAATTTTATGAATCCTTTTATTGCTCTTGATAATAAAAAAGCATTGGGAGAACAACTCTATCAATGTCTATCCAGCCATTATAAGATTGCGAAATCTGAGATTATGACAGCTCTTAACCTTGCTTATACCGAAGCTACTGCTGTTCGAAACGATGTTCGTGCAAAGGGTGAGGAAACTCTTCAATGGTTGGAAGAAAATGATCGCCATGGTATTGTACTATGTGGCCGTCCTTATCATGTAGATCCTGAAATCAATCACGGTATTCCTGAACTGATCACTTCTTATGATTTGGCAGTTTTAACAGAAGACTCTATCTCTCATTTACTGCCAGTGGAACGCCCACTGATTGTTCAAGACCAGTGGATGTATCATTCCAGACTTTATGCAGCAGCTAATTATGCCAAAACAAACAATCGCTTAGAAGTCATCCAATTAAACTCTTTTGGATGTGGGCTTGATGCTGTTACAACTGATGCTGTATCAGATATTTTAACCCAGTCTGGACGAATTTATACTTCCTTGAAAATTGATGAAGTAAGCAATTTAGGAGCTGCTAGAATCCGTATTCGTTCTTTAATTAGTGCTGTAAAAGTTCGAAGAAGTCATCATGTAGAACCAAAAGTACGCTCTGCTGCTTTTGAACGTGTAGAATTTACGAAAGAAATGGCAAAAGAATATACGCTTCTTTGTCCACAAATGTCACCAATCCACTTTGATTTATTATTACCAGCTCTTCGTTCTTCTGGGCTAAATCTTGAAATTTTACCTGATCCAGATAAGTCTGCTGTAGATACTGGGCTAAAATTTGTGAATAATGATGCTTGTTATCCTTCCCTCATTGTAGTAGGACAACTGATGGAAGCACTGCAATCTGGAAAATACGATGTCAATAAAGTTGGTCTCGTTATTTCTCAAACAGGTGGAGGGTGTCGTGCAACAAACTACATTGGTTTTATTCGTCGTGCCTTACGAAAAGCTGGTCTTCCACAAATTCCAGTTGTTTCTATTAGTGCGCAAGGTATTGAAAAGAACTCTGGTTTCCACTTTACTCTTCCAATGCTTCATAAGGCAATTCAAGCATTAATTTATGGAGATTTATTCATGAGAGTTCTTTATCGTGTTCGTCCATATGAACAAGTGGCTGGATCAGCGAATGCTCTCTATGAAAAATGGAATAAAATCTGCCAAGAATCTCTGAAAAAAGGAAGTTTTGGAGAATTCCAGCAAAATATTAAAGCAATTATTCATGACTTTGATACTCTTCCGATTCAGAATATAACAAAACCAAAAGTTGGAATTGTTGGAGAAATCCTTGTAAAATTCCTTCCTGCTGCTAATAATCACCTCGTAGATCTTTTGGAATCAGAAGGTGCAGAGGCTGTTGTACCTGATTTATTAGACTTCTTTATGTATAGTTTTTATAACAGTAACTTTAAACATAAACGTCTTGGTAAATCAGCATCTAGTGCTATTATAAGCAATACTGCTATCTGGATTTTAGAGCAATATCGTAAAACACTAAAAAAATCATTGGAAAACAGTGAACGTTTTGAACCACCAGTTCCAATTAAGAAACTAGCAGAATATGCGAAAGGTATTGTTTCTATTGGGAATCAGACAGGAGAAGGCTGGTTCTTAACTGGTGAAATGCTAGAGTTAATTCATAGCGGTACAACAAATATCGTTTGTGCTCAGCCATTTGGTTGTCTTCCTAACCATGTCGTTGGAAAAGGTGTTATTAAAGAATTACGCTTACGACATCCAGAAGCTAACATTGTACCTATCGATTATGATCCTGGTGCTTCTGAAGTTAATCAGGTAAATCGAATTAAATTAATGCTCTCAGCTGCCAAAGAAAATCAAAAATAAAGTATGCGTTTTTCATATTATGAAACTATCTCGTTAAAATAAATTTCTAATTTCTTATCATAATGTAAAAAAATACGTATTGTCTAGATTTTTATATCTTTACAATACGTATTTTTATTCATTAACCTAAAAATTCAATGGCTGATATTGGAACAGATGTTGCCCTTTCTTTTAATTCTTCCCCGATTTGAGATAACTTATTATGTACACGAACTAGCTTCGCTTTTTGATTAAAATAAACAATTCGTTCAAATGGCCAATGGAATAACGATGGTTGTTCAAACCCTTCTCCTAGTTCTAGTGCAAGAAATCGTTTATTTAATGTGCCTTGTAACCATTTTGTGTAATTCCCCCATTGACTTAAATACCCTTCTTCTACATAGTTTGCAGGATTTTCTTTCTCTCGAATATTAAATATCAATTCTTCTTTGCATTTTCCACATCGAATCCTACTCATATCACCAGTCAGTTCAAACTCTTCTAATTTTGCTAATATTAACTCTTTTGCTGGATATAAATTTTTACTACACCCTTTGGAACACTGGAATAATCTCCTTGTCCCACAAGGAGCTACAATTCTCGCTGCATCTAACGAAGAACTATAAATTAAATCATCTGTATTGCTTGTAATAATAAAATAATTTTTCCCTTCTAACACTTTTGCCAATGAATCATAAATAGTTGAAATTTTTTGTGTTTGAATATAATAAGCATAATAAAGTTCTCTTAAATATGCAAAATCTTCCTTGTCTTTTGCTTCTTCTAATACATGTTGATATTGTTTCATACCTAATTTCTCATAATATGCTTTTATTTCCTCTGAATCATATGGAATGATTTTATCAGCACGTAATTCGGCTCCAATTCCAATCACAATCATTTCTGCATCTTCTATTGTTTTTTGTATCTCTGTTATTTTCATTCTGCTTTCTCCTCTTTCTTATAATGAGAACCTGAATATTTTGTATCGAGATCAATATAAAATTCTACACCATTTTCTATATTTTGAACTCCGTATTGTTTCCCATGTGCCTTCATAGTAGCAGCAACAATGGATAGTCCAATACCACTTCCACCATATTCTCTTGTTCTTGCTTTATCAACTTTATAAAATTTAATCCATAATTTGTCAAGCTCTTCTTCTGGAATTGGCTTTCCAGTATTTGCTACATACACTCTCACTTCATCTCCTCTTGGTTCAAATCGAACGGTAATTGTTCCTTTTTCTGACAAATGATGAAGCGCATTGCTTAAATAATTGGAAATGACTTCTTCAATCATATACTCATCTGCCCACACATAAATAGGTTCTGTTTGTCGAAAATCAATGGTAGCCTCTGCTTTCTTATATAAAATTTCGGAAGCTTGAATTAAATTTTTAACAAGTGCTACAATATCAAATCGTTCCATATGGACAACATTATTTCCAAACTCAATTTGATTGAGTGTCAATAATTTTTTGACCATAATGTTCATTTTCTTTGCTTCGTCCATAATAACATCACAATAAAATTCTCGACTTTCTGGATCATCATTAACATTATCTTTTAAACCTTCTGCATATCCTTGAATAAGTGCAATTGGTGTTTTTAATTCATGAGATACATGAGAGATAAATTCTTTTCGCATTTCATCAATTTGAATTTTTTGATCAATATCTTTTCTAAGCTGATTATTTGCTGTTTTTAGCTCACTAATCGTTTCTTGTAAGCGAGCAGATAATTCATTCATATTCCTTCCAAGCTGTCCTAACTCATCTTCATGAATTCTTGTCACCCTTGCATCAAAATCAAGATGTACCATACGATTTGCAATCATAGCCATTTCTTCAATAGGAGTTGTATATGTTTTACTAAACCAAAACATAATAATTGCTCCAAGAATACTCATTAAAATGCCAATATAGGCAAATAATTGACTAGCAATATTGGCAGCACCTTGAACACCTTGAATGGGAGAGCGTAAAATAACTAAATATTTCTGATTACTTTGATCAAACATAATGCCAAAAAGATCAAGGTATTCTCCTTTTAAATCTTTTACATTATTTTTTTGAATCGTATATCCTTGTTCAAAAATTTCGTCAACACTGCTTCCATCTCCCGGTCTTGCTTTTATAAGCTCATTTAAGTAAAATAACATACTTGTATCCATTTTATTGCTTCTTTCGCTTAAAGGATATTCTCTTTGAAATCCACTATTTACAATGAGAATATTAAAATGGGTATTAGACATTAAAACATCCACTTGCTGTTCTCTTACTGTTCGATAATCGTCTGTTATTGTCTTATCATCGGTGTTCCAATAGATCTGTTCTAACTGCTTATACGTTCTCGTAAGACTTTTTTCCTCACTTCTCATATAATATTCCATACCAATCGTCTTATTTACGACCCAAGAAACTAAAATAATAGAAATGGTTAAGAAAATAAGTGAAAAAGTCATTTTGATTCGAATGGAGTGTTTCATTTTGTTACCTCAAATTTATAACCCATACCCCAAATGGTTTTGATATATTCCCCTTTTTCCCCTAGTTTGCTTCTCAATTTTTTTACATGGGTGTCAATTGTTCTCGCATCGCCAAAATAATCGTAATTCCAAACATGATTTAAAATATTCTCTCGTGACAATGCTACTCCTTGATTTAAGAAAAAATAATTTAATAGTTCAAACTCTTTAAAACTTAAGTCGATTGGAACACCATCAATTTTTACTTGATGTGCAGAATTATCGATTTCAATTCCTCCTGCCGATAAAATATCAGATTTATTAAGCCCCTGTGTTCTTCTTAAAATTGCTTCTACTCTTGCTACAAGAATTTTAGGACTAAATGGTTTTGAAATATATTCATCTACACCAAGTTCAAATCCTTGTAACT
>JADIML010000007.1 GCA_017694765.1 Candidatus Scybalomonas excrementavium | reverse complement strand
AGATGAAAGAGGAAGGATATCAAAAATATCAAATTCGTAGTGCTGATACACCAGAAAGTATCAGTGGATTAGATGGAATTATTTGTTTAGGAACGTTTAGTCATTCTATGGTGGAAAGAGTGCGTTCTTTTCAAAAACCAGCGGTATTTGTAGATGCAGTAGGGGATCGAGATAGATTTGATTCGATTGTAACAGATATGAATTATTCTGTTTTAAAAGTAATGGATTATCTATATGAACAGGGGCATAGGAAAATTGCTTTTATTGGAGGGGCAGAATTAGATGCAGATGGGGTTGAGGTCTTAGATATTCGTCGTTCCGCCTATGAAGATTATATGAAGAAAAAGGGGATTTTTGTAAATGACTATGTAAAGATTGGAGGATTTGCGCCAAAGTATGGTTATCAACTTACAAAAGAACTATTGGAACTTCCAGAGAAACCGACTGCCATTTTTGCAGTGAATGACTCTTTGGCAGTTGGTTGTTATAAAGCGATTCATGAAAATGGTCTTACAATTCCAAATGATATTAGCGTTGTAGGATTTAATGATATATCCGTTGCAAAATATTTAGTACCACCGCTTACAACAGTACAGCTTCATATGGATTTTATGGGGGAACAAGCTGTGAACTTAATTGCAGAAAGAATTACTTCTGGACGAGAAATAAGTATGCAAATTTTGATTCCAGCAAAACTTATCATACGAGAAAGTGTAGCAGGCAAAAATTAAAATGGGGTACAAAATAGGTGTCTTTTTTTCTTTCCAGCAAGTTTTTATAGGAAATAACTTGATAGAAAAGATATTTTCACTATAATGAATAGTAAAAAGATAAATTTTTGAAGGAGAAAGATACGATGAAGAAAAAGATAATTAGCATTGGACTTTGTGTTGCTATGATTTCTAGCATACTCAGTGGATGTGGAAGTACAAAAGAAACGAAAGACCAAGGAGACAATCGTTCAAAAACGACAATTTCTATGTGGATTCCACCATTACTGAATGATACAGAAAAAACTTTTGGAACATTATTAGAAGGATTTGAAGAAGAAAATAATTGTGAAGTAAAATTTGAAATTATTCCTTGGGATACGTATGAAGAAAAATGGAGTGCCGCACTAAGTAGTGGTGAAAGCCCAGATATTGGATATTTGTATGCAGAAATGTATGCAAATTATATTACCTCCGGTTTGATAGAAGAGCTAAGTGATTATATGACAAAAGAAGACTATGACGAATATCTATATTTGGATCGTGGTGAAATGATGGGTGGCTTATATGGAGTACCAATCGTAACAGGAGTACCATTTGTTTTATATTATAATCAAGATATTTTAAATGATTTAGGAGAAAAAGCACCTGAGACTTGGGAAGATTTTGAAAGAATATGCAAAAAAGCTACAAAGGATACCGATGGTGATGGAAAAATTGATCAATATGGATATGCTGTTGGGTTAAACAGTGGTGATATGAGTAATCTTTATATGTTAAATGCTTATGTATATAGTTGGTTATGGCAAGCAGGTGGCGATATTTATAATGATGATTATAAAAGCGTACGTTTCCAAGATGAAGCTGGACAAAAAGCAATTGAATTTTTTGCCTCTTTAAAAGACTATATGCCACAAAATGTATTATCTCTTGCAGGAACAGATGCGTTCTCTACAATATTTGGACAAGGAAAAGCCGCTTTTGGTGTTACACGTTCTAGACAAAATCAAAAAGCACAATTTGCTGAAACTTATAAAGATTTAAACTGGGGATATGTTACTTCTTTAAAAGGGGAACAATATGGAACATTTGGTGCATCCGATTGTTTATCCATTATGTCAAGTAGTGAGCATAAAGAATTAGCAATGAAGCTGATCAAATATATTTGTGGTTCTGAATTTATGACAGAGTATCATAAGCTTGCTCCTGGAGCACCTCTTACAAAATCAGAAGCCTATACAGGAGAACCAGAAATGGAACGTATTGTAACAGAGGATAAAGATAAATGGAGGGGATTACAAGTTGGACCTTGTGGAAGTGAAATTTTAGAAAACTATGCTTCTGAAATTCAAGCAGTGATTGAAGGAAAAAAAGAAGTAAAACAAGCGTTAGATGATGCAGCAAAATTTGCAAATGATGTCTTAGACGAATATTGGGAAGAGAATGATTTATGAAGATAAGAAAAAGAATGGTACCTTATGCCTATATATTTCCAATCGTTTCTATTTTATTTGTATTTGTTGGCTTATCATTATTACTTGGGATTGTATATGGATGTACAAAATATAATTTGATTGCAGAGCCAAGATGGATTGGTCTTGCTAATTATAAAAAGATGCTAGTGGATAAGAAATTATATCAAGTGTTATGGAATACTTTATGTATGGTAGTTCTTGTTGTTTGTTTACAGATGAGTGCTTCTATATCACTTGCTTTACTATTAGCAAAAAGAAGAAATACTCGTCTTGGAAAGCTAGCGAAAGCTGCAATCTTTATTCCAGTTCTTTCTTCTAATGCAGTTGTTGGAACCGTTTGGAAGGCAATTTTAAATGGAAACAGCCCTGTAGTTGATTCCGTTTTTGGTTTCTTTCATATCGATCATACGATGTTATTAGGAAGTAGTAAAACAGCATTAATTACAGTTGTTTGTATCTTTGTTTGGAAAAATTTGGGATATTATGTTATACTGACATTAGCAGCAAGGTTAGCTATCTCAGAACAATATTATGAAGCTGCAAAGATGGATGGAGCCAATGCGTTTTGTCTTTTAAAATGTATGACATTACCTATGTTAAAGCCGACGATTCTTCTTAATACATGCTTATCCATTGCAAGTGGAATTCAAATGTTTGATCTTGTATATACGCTAACAGGTGGTGGACCATCTATGTCTACAACGACAATCGTTATGTATTTATATAATTTGACATTTAAAAATGGAAAAGCAGGATATGCCATGGCTGTATCGAATCTCCTCTTTTTACTTATTATTGGTATTATGATTATGCAACATGGCGCTATGAAAAAAGAAGTATCAGAACTATAGGAGAAGAATGATGAAAAAAGTAGGGAATTACATAGAGTCAGCAATTTTACTCATTGTCATTTTCGTTTGCCTTTTGCCTTTTGTATATATGTTTTTTATGTCATGGAAAAGTACATTAAATGCTTATGATTTCTCTTTTTCATTAAAAGAATTCACAATACAGCATTATCAGACGATTTTTAAGAAGCCTGAAATTACTCGCTATTTTTTTAATAGCATTTTTGTCGCAGTTTGTGGAGTAATCTTAACATTGATTACAAGTTGTTTAGCAGGTTATGCCTTTGCAAGAATGAAATTTCGTGGAAATCCCGTTCTTTTTTTACTTGTAACGATTACGATGTTTATTCCGGGAGAAGCTATTTTGATTCAAATGTATACAGTTACAAGAAATTTCGGTATGCTTAATACATTTTGGGCGTTGATTTTACCCCTTCCAACTGCTCTTAGTGTGTTTATTGTAAGACAGGCTATTTTAGCAGTTCCGGTGGAAATTATAGAATCTGCTAGAATTGATGGGGCAAGAGAACTTAGT
>JADIML010000108.1 GCA_017694765.1 Candidatus Scybalomonas excrementavium | reverse complement strand
AAAGAAAAATATAAATATATATAAAAATATTATATTATAATATATTAGATTTTGTGGGGTGCACTATATATATTAGAGAAAGAAAAAGACTTGCAGATTAAAAAAACAAGAAAGAATACAATTATAAAGGTACGATAAAATATAAAAAATAATAAGGAGATAATAAATGAAAGAGAATGAAATAATTGTATATGAGATTACAACAAAAGTATTTTTGTTAGAAGATCTTACCGTCAAAAGAGCTAGTACAAGTATTCCGTATTTTGTTGATAGTATTTTAGTTCAAGATACTATTTATAAAGATTTTCATGGAGAAAATAAGCTAAAGGGGTATACAACAGATTTACTATATCCTATGAAAAAAAATGGAATATATAAAAAGCATGAGGTATATGCGTTTCGAATTCGGACACTGGATCAAAAATTAGCACAATATTTATTAAAAAATCTTTCGAATCACTCGATAAGAGAGATGAAAGGATTAGTTGCAGAAGTTCATACGATAAAAAAAGGACTGTTTGAGAAGTTATATACGATAACGCCAGTTATTGTGAAAACACAAGAGCATCGCTATTGGAAAGAATGTTTATCATTAGAAGAATATGAAGAACAGTTAAAGAAAAATTTATGGAAGAAGTATCGTTATTTTACTGGAAAAGAACCTGATGAGAGTCTGTCAATTTGGGATAGTCTTGTACTAAAAAATCAAGGAGTCATACCATTTCCATATAAAAATATTACATTACCGGGAGATAAGTTAGAGATTTTTATTTCGAATCATGAACAGGCACAGGAAATAGCATATATGATGTTAGCAACAGGGCTTGGAGACTTAAATAGTCGTGGTGCTTCCTTTATGGGGTATCGTTATCGTTAAAGAAGGGAATAAAAGGATGATTCTTATTGATAAGATAGAAATAAAAATATTTTAATAAAGAAGCTATAGCATAAAAAAGAGAATGATTGTTTCCTTTTGTGCTATAGCTTTTTTATGTTATAGGAAATTCCTCGCAAAGCGAGTTATTCTATAACATAAAAAAGCACTACGTGCGAATGATGCGCAGCTCGCAAAGAAGATAATTTTGCTTCGCAAATTGATCGCGCGCGGCAAAGTATGCATTGCTAGAAGTAACTTAAAGTCGCCAAGAGTGTACAAGTCACACTTTATTTTAATATTATAATAAAAGAAAATAGGAGGTATTAAAATATGGGGTTTGAACATGAGTTAATTATTCCAAATGAAGGGTTTCCCTTTAAGATTTTTCAATTTGAAGGAAAAGATGGAGCATATAGACGAGAAAAGCATTGGCATCGTTCTATTGAAATTTTTGCAGTATTTGAAGGAAGTATTTCCTTTTATATTAATGAGGAACAATATGTTCTAAAAGCAGGAGAGTTTATTTTATTAAATTCCAATGAAATTCATTCTGTTCATGCACCAGTACCAAATAAGACATTAGTGCTTCAAATACCATTGAAATTATTTGAAGACTATTATGTGGAAAATCAAATGATTGTATTTACCCATAATCCGAAAAAGCATGATAAAAAGATTATGGAGTATATACAGGAAATTTATATTGCATATATGGAAAAAAAGACAGGATATGAATGGAAAGTAAAAAGTGATTTTTTTATGCTTGTATATGTATTAGTTACGAAGTATCGTCAGCAAGAAGTATCGATGGAGCAGCTACGGCATCATAAAAAGCTTGATCAGTTATCGATGATCACTTCTTATATTCGAGAACATTATGATAAAGAATTGTCGTTGGAAAAAGTGGCACAAGTGTTTGGCTATTCGCCGTCATATTTATCTAGAATGTTTCAAAAATATGCAAAAACCAATTATAAGACGTATTTACAAAGTGTGCGAATTCAATATGCCTTTCAAGAATTTGCCAATACAAGTCATACAGTATCAGAGATTGCAATGAATCATGGATTTCCAAATAGTAAGGCATTTTCAAAAGAATTTAAGCGAATGTATGGGGTACTTCCAAGTGAATATCGAAAAGAAAAAAAGGACAAAAAAATGCCATAGTTATGTCAAGTTTTAGGTCGAATAGATTTTGATAGATTGTTATAATGGGGAAAAAGAAAGACAGTATGACGATAGGAATTCAAAAAGTCTTTCTATCATCGATTATGGAGGGATTGTTATGGAAATTCATAGTGTATTAGAACAAGAGTTTCGTAGCTATGGAAAGGTTTTAAAAGAGTATGATGTCAGTGAATTATTAAAAGAGATGGAGCATACGCCACTTCCTACAGATGTCATTTATGTGCCATCAGATGAAAAGTTAGAATCACTCGCTATTGCAAAAGAATTACAGCAGTATGGATTTGGAGGGTTACCAATTCAGATTGGATATTGTAATGGGAATAATAAGAAATTAAATGCCCTAGAATATCATCGTAGTTCTGAAATTAATATAGCAGTAACCGATTTGATTTTGTTGCTTGGAAAGCAAGAAGACATAAGAGAAGATTTTACATATGATACAAAGTTTGTAAAGGCTTTCTTCGTACCAAAAGGAACGGCAATTGAAGTCTATGCCACAACACTTCATTATGCACCATGTAATGCAGAGGAAAAAGGATTTCGATGTGTTGTCGTATTACCAAAAGGTACGAATACAGAATGGAATATGACAGTGCCAAAAGAAGGAGAGGCTTCTCTTATGACAGCAAAAAATAAGTGGTTAATTGCTCATAAAGAGGCGCAGATTGAAGGCGCTTATGAAGGATTAGTTGGAGAAAATATTAAGTTAGATGAACAATAAGAAAAGAAATAACAGGAGGTAGCAAAATGAGTTTCAAAGCCAATATGCCAAAAGTAAAATTAGGAATCGTAGCAGTAAGTCGTGATTGTTTTCCAGAAAGTCTTTCTGTAACAAGAAGAGAGGCTTTAGTAAAGGCTTATGCAGAGAAATATGATGTAGAAGATATTTATGAGTGTCCAATCTGTATTGTAGAAAGCGAAATTCATATGGTACAGGCGTTAGAAGATATGAAAAAGGCAGGATGTAATGCGCTCTGCGTCTATCTTGGTAACTTTGGACCAGAAATTTCTGAAACATTACTAGCCAAACATTTCGATGGACCAAAGATGTTTATTGCAGCAGCAGAAGAAACAGGCAATAACTTATGTGGAGGAAGAGGCGATGCATATTGTGGAATGTTAAATGCTAGTTACAATTTAGCACTTCGCAATGTAAAAGCATACATTCCAGAGTATCCAGTTGGGGATGCTAGCGACTGTGCGGATATGATTCATGAATTTATTCCAATTGCAAGAGCAGTTATGGCACTTTCTGATTTGAAAATTATTAGTTTTGGACCACGTCCACTGAATTTCTTAGCTTGTAATGCTCCAATTAAACAGTTGTATAACTTAGGCGTAGAAATCGAAGAAAATTCAGAACTTGATTTATTTGAAGCTTTTCATAAACACGCAGGGGACGAGAGAATTCCTGCTATTGTAAAAGAAATGGAAGAAGAGTTAGGAGAAGGAAATAAAAAGCCAGAGATTCTTGCAAAACTTGCCCAGTATGAATTGACATTAAAAGATTGGGTACAAGAACATAAAGGATATCGTAAATATGTTGCGATTGCAGGAAAATGTTGGCCAGCATTCCAGACACAGTTTGGATTTGTACCATGTTATGTAAACAGCCGTTTAACGGATCAAGGAATTCCAGTTTCTTGTGAAGTTGATATTTATGGGGCATTAAGTGAATTTATTGGAACGGTAATTAGCCAAGATACAGTAACTCTTCTTGATATTAACAATACGGTTCCAAAAGATATGTATGAAGAAGATATTAAAGGAAAATACGATTATACATTGAAAGATACTTTCATGGGATTCCACTGTGGAAATACAGCAAAAAGCAAACTATCATTCTGTGAAATGAAATATCAAATGATTATGGCAAGAGCCCTTCCAGAAGAAGTGACACAAGGAACACTAGAAGGAGATATTATTCCAGGAGATATTACATTCTACCGTTTACAAAGCACTGCTGATAATAAACTCCGTGCTTATATTGCACAAGGAGAAGTTCTTCCAGTGGCGACAAGATCCTTTGGTTCTATCGGAGTCTTTGCAATTCCAGAGATGGGAAGATTTTACCGTCATGTATTAATTGAAGGAAATTATCCACACCATGGTGCCGTTGCATTTGGACATTTTGGAAAAGAATTATATGAAGTATTTAAATACATTGGTGTTGATGTAGAAGAAATCGGATATAACCAACCAAAAGGTGTTCGCTATAAAACAGAAAATCCATTTGCATAAAAGGACATGAAAGTTTTTAGGGAAAAAATAAATTTACATATTGGGTGAAGAAAAAAAGGCAGGTTTTCATAAAAAAGCCTGTCTTTTTCTCAATCATTTACGCAAAGACAACGAGCTATGCGAGAGCATGCATCTCGTATATGGCGACTGTCTGCAAACGTGAGGAGCCAATTTATAGGGTAATGATTCATTGTTAGTATAAGAGAAAAGTAAAAAGTGGAGGTGCATTTTATGTTATATATTGGTGTTGATTTAGGAACATCAGCAGTGAAGTTACTGTTGATGGATGAGAAAGGAAATATTAAAAATATTGTTTCCAAAGAATATCCTCTTTCTTTTCCAAAGTCTGGATGGTCAGAGCAAAATCCAGAAGATTGGTATGAAAAAAGTATAGAAGGTATCAAAGAATTAGTAGCAGATTTTGAAAAGGATAAGGTGGCAGGTATTAGTTTTGGTGGACAAATGCATGGACTTGTAACACTAGATGAAAATGATCAAGTCATTCGTCCAGCAATTCTTTGGAACGATAGTCGTTCTACAAAAGAAACAGATTATTTAAATGAGGTTATTGGAAAAGAAACACTTTCAAAATATACAGCCAATATCGCATTTACTGGATTTACTGCTCCTAAAATTTTATGGATGAAAGAAAATGAACCAGAAAAGTTTGCAAAAATCAAAAAGATTATGCTTCCAAAAGATTATTTAGCGTATCGTTTATCAGGAGCGTTTTGTAGTGACTATTCCGATGCTTCCGGAATGTTATTACTAGATGTAGAACATAAATGCTGGTCAAAGGAAATGATGGAGCTTTGTGGAATTACAGAAGAACAGTTACCAACTCTTTATGAAAGCTATGACGTTGTCGGAACATTAAAAGAAGAAGTTGCAAAAGAGTTAGGACTATCTGCTACGGTAAAAGTTATTGCAGGAGCTGGGGATAATGCAGCAGCTGCCATTGGAACGGGAACGGTTGGAGAAGGAAACTGTAATATTTCTCTTGGAACAAGTGGTACTATTTTTATTTCTAGCAAGCAATTTAAAGTCGATCCACACAATGCCCTTCATTCCTTTGCTCATGCCGATGGACAGTATCATTTAATGGGATGTATGTTAAGTGCTGCATCTTGTAATAAATGGTGGATGGAAGAAATTTTAAAAACAATAGATTTTGATAAAGAGCAAGAAGGAATTGAAAAGCTAGGAGAAAATCAAGTCTTTTATTTACCATATCTTATGGGAGAGCGTTCCCCTCATAACGATCCAAAAGCGAGAGCGACTTTTATTGGAATGACAATGGATACAACGAGAGAAGAGATGACACAGGCAGTATTAGAAGGAGTTATCTTTGCTCTTCGAGATTCTTTAGAAG
>JADIML010000107.1 GCA_017694765.1 Candidatus Scybalomonas excrementavium | reverse complement strand
TTTTTATTCTTTTTCTACATTTCTTAACGACTTGTACTACTATATCACTCCTCTTTTTATTTGTCAACCATTTTTTTCTACATTCTATATATCTATACATATTCATTTATTTTCAAAATGAAAGATTCATTTTATATAGATTTTATATCAAGCTTTCTACAAACTCAAAAATTATGAAATATGATTACTACCAAATAGGAATGACTGGCTAAAAGGAACTTCCTATTATTCATTTCCTGTAATACAAAAAGACATGCTTCTCAAACACTTAGTTTCTTAGAAGCATGCCTCTTATATTATTATTTTATCACTATTGTTCCATTGTTATTTTATATTGTTTATATTTTTATATAAGTGAACTACCATCCACTTTAGAAATTAGTACTACATTTTACCCAATAAGAGGTACTATATACATTGCCCAAATCCAACTACATGGCATAACAAGTACCATAGCTGGTATCATATCAGCAGTTGGAAATAATTTTACTTTCATCATACGAAAACTTGTTGCTAACATGATAAGCCCACCACACGCTTTAAAATCTTGAATCATTTCTGGAGTTGTAATTGGATAAATAACTCCTGCTGCTATATATAGCAAAAAGAAAATGATAAACTGTGGTACTGCAATTGTTGCCACAATAGCTCCAAGTGTACATGCAAAAATAAATGCAGTAAAGAAATCTAAAATAGATTTTGCAATTAAAATGCTATGATCACCACTCATACCAGAAATTAAAGAACCATAAATCCCTGTACCACTTGCACAAAATAAAACAATAATCGTAAGCAAAGTGTCATTAAACTCTTCTTCTGGTATTTGATTATTGGATACTTTTATCACTTTTCCTAATAATCGTTGCATTTGATTTGCTCCGAAATTGATTTTCTCTCCTAATTGAATCCATAGTCCAAAAATTGTTCCTAAAATAACAGCAAAAATAACAGCTGGCATATGTGTCATTAAAACAACAGAACTAACCCCCATAGCCAAAGCGCATACACTAAAAATCATATTTAATTTTTCTTTAAAATCGACGGAAAGTTTTTCTCCTACAAGTGAACCAACAATTCCTCCTCCTATAATAGCAAATGCATTTATTATAATTCCAATTGGCATTTTACATCTCCCTTATCTTCAATATTTTTCACTGCATGATATACACGATAAACAGTAAGTATCAAACAATATCTTCTTCTCGATTTTCTAATGTTTCTCCATAGATCATTAACATCTCAACCCCAACTCTTTTTGCTAATTTCGCAACTTTACCATACGATAAAATAATGTTTTGTATTTGTTCTTTAGAAAACGCTTTTACTTCTTTTCCATCGGCTCTTATTGTATCAGATGCTCCCCACTAATTCAACATTTTCTGTTTCTTTTTATTTGTCAGGTAATTTCCCATATACATATCTGAATAAGATAATTCTAACGAAGAAATTGCACCTGCTCCACCCTTTCTTCTTAACTCATAAAAAGCTGTAGCTTTCGAATCAATACAACCATCATCTGTAATATCAGTCCCTCTCATTGGTGCTGAAAACATACGATTTTTAAATCTTACTTCTCCTAATATAATTGGTAAGGATACGTTAAAGTATTTTCCAAGCATTTCTCTTCCCCTTTATCTTTATATTCTTCTTCTCAATTATAATTTTCTTGCTATAATTTTATAGTATAACATAAAAATAAATTCAAAAAACTGGAATTTTCTCTGATTTATATATTTTTCAGAAAATTCCAGTTTTTTAACTTATTTTTATAATTTTTATATTGTATAATATATTTTTAATTACATTTATATAAAATCATTGCTTCATAAGGTCGTAATGTTACTATTTTTTCCTCAGATACTAACATACTTTCATAATTCCCAAGCAGTTTTTTATAGGAACTAACAGCACTAGGACTTGTCCATGAAATCTCTTTTCCATAAAAATTAGATATAACAAGTAGTGTTTCATTCTGATAATTTCTTTCATAAGCAATAACACTCCTATTCTCTCTATCAATTTCCTTAAAATCTCCATAAGCAATAACATCATATTGTTTTCTAAGTGCGATTAATTGTTTATAGTAATGGAAAATAGAATCTTTATCTTCTAATTGCTGCTTAGCATTGATTGTAGAATAATTTTTATTCACCTGTATCCAAGGTATTCCTGTTGTAAACCCACCATGTTGTGCAACTTCCCATTGCATTGGAGTTCTACTATTATCCCTAGAGTGAATTTGTAAAATACGATATGCATCACTTTCTGTTAATCCCTTTTCTTGTAAAATCCTAAAATGATTGATACTTTCTACATCTTGATATTGAGAGATATGAGTAAATCCTGCATTTGTCATACCAAGTTCTTCTCCTTGATATACATATGGAGTTCCTCGAAAACAATGAATAATCGTAGCTAGCATTGTGGCAGATTGTTTCCAATATTCCTTCTCATTTCCAAATCTTGATACTACTCTTGGTTGATCATGGTTACACCAAAAAACTGCATTCCAAGCACAATTATTTGCCATTCCTGTTTGCCAATCAAATAAAATTTGTTTTAATTTCATAAAATCAGCAGGCACTAATACCCATTTTTCATTTCCCATAAAATCCACTTTTAAATGATGGAAGTTAAAAACCATAGAAAGCTCATG
>JADIML010000106.1 GCA_017694765.1 Candidatus Scybalomonas excrementavium | reverse complement strand
GAAAGATGCGGTTTGTTCTCCAGGTGGAACAACCATTAAAGGGGTTTCGGCTTTAGAAAGAAATGGCTTACGTTCTGCTGTTATAGAGGCAATTGATGCCATTGAAGGATAATAGTAAGAACTTAAGAACTATAGATTTCTAAAAGATTACATTCAAATATTGAAAAGAAAAACGTATTGGATAGAAGAGATACAACACTCTAACCAATACGTTTTTTCACATGATGGGAAAATCCTCTTAATGAGTTAGTTCCATTTCTTATAATTTTGGAGAATATAAGACGACAGTATCACCTTCTTGAAGGAGCGTTGTGCCATCTGGAACAATATCAACTCCTTTTCTACGAATCATAACAATAATAGCATGTTTTGTCATATGTAATTCAGAAATATGTTTTTGATTCCATTTATGTTCTTTGGAAATTATCATTTCTTTTAAATGAATTTCATGATTGCCAGTATATTCTTGAGCGCCAATAACGACAAGATCGCCTTCCTGTAAAACCGTATTTCCATTTGGAACGATAGGTTGTTCATTACGAAGAATGACAGCAATTAATGTTCCAGGAACAAGAGATATATCTTTGATCGCTTGATGATTCCAAGGATGGTCATTCGAAACGAGTAACTGGACAAACTCAATGGATGTCTCTTCGGAATAGTCATTAAATGTTTTTAATACGTCTTCGTTATCGTCTATCATATGACACATTTTAGAAACTTTTGGAAGTAAAGTTCCTTGGAATAAAATAGAAAGTAAAACGACACAAAAAACAATGTGGAAAAGAATATCATTACCATAAGCAGGAGAAACAGCAGTCATAATAGCAAATACAATTGAGGCGGCACCCCTAAGACCAGCAAAAGAAACAACTGCTTGTTGATGAAGAGGAGCTTTGAATGGTGTTAAAAGCAAGAATACAGAAAGAGGTCTTGCAATAAAAGTTAAGAATAAAGCGATACAAATAGCAATCCCTAATACTTTTGGTAGTTCTGATGGAAAGACAAGTAAACCAAGTAAGAAGAAAATTAGCATTTGCATCATACCATTAAAAGCATCAAAAAAGTTTACTAAGGAGCGTTTATTTGGAAGTTCTTGATTTCCAAGTAAAATTCCAGCAATATAAGCACTTAAATATCCATTGCCACCAATTAACGTAGGGATAGCATAGGAAGCTAGTGCAGCAGCTACTAAGAAAATAGAGTCAAATCCTTCTGTAGAGAAAGTAAAATTTTGAAGTATATATCCACTTAGTAATGCAATTATAATTCCGAAAACAATTCCAAAGACAAGTTGTGAAAAAATTGCATAGGTAATATTTCCAATGGAAAATTCTCCACTCATAGCTTGGAGTAAAATAAGAGTCATCATATAAGAACAAGGATCATTACTACCACTTTCAATTTCAAGCATAGAAGCTGTTCGATATTTTAAATTGAGTTTTTGAGAACGAAGAATGGAGAATACGGAAGCAGCATCGGTAGAACTTAAAACAGCTCCAACTAATAACCCTTCTAAAACTTTCATTCCTAGAACAAAATGGCAAAATAAGCCAGTGAGTAAAGCAGTTAAAAGGACACCAAGAGTACTTAATATAATAGATGTTACAGCAACTGGCTTTGCTTCACTCCACTTTGTACCAAAACCACCATAAAACATAATGAATACAAGTGCAGCAGAACAAATCTGTTCCGCAAATCCATAGTCACTAAATTCAATTTTTAACAGTCCATCAGAACCAAAGAGCATACCTAATACGATGAAGAATAAAAGAGTAGGTAGACCTAGTTTTGTGGAAATTTTATTTCCGATAATGCAGGATACAATGACAATTGCTCCTAATAGAAGAAGTAATGTCATGAAACTATCACCTTCCTTTTTTATAAATTTATTGTGGGTGCAGAGGTATAACAATATGATAGAGTTATATATAAGAAAACATATGTTACACACTGTGCAAATCTAGAGAAACTTAAAATAAGTTTTCTGACTGTAGGAATATATTGTTTTATATTACAAAATCAAATAGGATGATATTGTTAATAAAAGAATAAAGTGAAATTATAAATACAAATAGAATAAATCTGTAATATAGAATACCCGAAATGGGTATAAATGACTTACTTATTATAGCAGATACAGGAAATGTTTGTAAAGAAAAAATAAATTTTTCATTCATAATTCAATATTTTGAAATTTTAATAAACAGTAAAAAATAGAAAACAAAATAATTGACAAAGTCAGATAAAAAAAGTAAAATCAAGTGAAAATGAGTAATAAGAAGATTATAATAGGACAATTTTTTTATTCTAAGAGGAGTATTTTATGGAAACAACATCATTTTCTTATCAGGTGACGGCTCTAAAGAGAGAGTTTACTATATTTTGCAATGAGAAGTTGCAAGAACTAGGACTATCTATTGGTCTTATGTATTTCATCGTTTATATCGGAAAACATGAAAATTGTTCGCCAGGAGAATTATCGAAAGCAATTCATATGGATACAGGACATACTACAAGAAGTATTGATAAGTTAGTAAAAGATGGTTTTGTTCAAAAGAAGAGATCAGAAGTTGATAAAAGAAGTCAAAATCTTGCATTAACGGACAAAGGTAAGATGGCTCTTGAACATATTCATTCTTTCTTTCAACAGTGGGATCAAATAATATTAAGTCAACTTTCAGAGGAAGAACAAGAAACTCTTTGTGCGTTGCTAGAGAAGATTCAAAAGATAAGAAAGACATCATGTATGAGTTCATGTATGAGTGGATACAAAAAGAGATTAAATTTGGAACTATAACATTAAAAAATACAATTATATTTATGATAAAAAGGTTGGAGGAATAAAAGAATGAGTTATGCAGTTGTAACAAGTAGTCGAACAGGTAATACAAGACAGTTAGCAGATGTCATACAGGAAGTTTTACAAGAAGAGGAAATTCTTTATATAGGAAAAGTATCCAAAGAAGCGAAAAATGCAGATGTGCTATTTGTAGGATTTTGGACAGATAAAGGGACATGTTCAGAAGAAATGAAAGAATTTTTGAACACATTAGAAGGAAAGAAAATATTTCTATTTGGTACAGCAGGGTTTGGACAGAGTCAAACATATTTTGATCAGATTATAG
>JADIML010000105.1 GCA_017694765.1 Candidatus Scybalomonas excrementavium | reverse complement strand
ATTTTAATTTATTATTGACACCCATCTAGTTTTTATATCATTGAAATATAACTTCTTCTCTTCTGTATCTTCTCCACTATAAGGATCTTTACTAAAAAATTTCTTGCATATAAAACCATGTATGCCTTGCACACTATTTGGACTTTCAGTTACCTCTAGCAAGGTGCACTTTGCCACATTCATAAATAAAAGTAACAAAGTATTCCTAATGAGATGAAACAGAAATGAGATAAAATAAAAGATTCCTACAAAATAAGTTTTTACTTACCTTATAGGAATCTTTACTCATTTATTATTTTTATTGTTCTGATTTGTTTTCAATTACTTTTCCTTCATACACTTCTAACACTGCATGTCTTAATACAGTGAGTGCATTTGCCACAGAAGCCTCACGAATTTTACTTCGATTTCCTGTAAAATGAAATTCTTTTGCAAATACATGCTTTCCAATGCAACAGCCTATATAAACAAGACCAACTGGTTTTTCTTTACTTCCACCTTCTGGTCCTGCAATTCCTGTAATGGAAATTGCTATATCTGTATGATAACGTTTTACTGCACCTTGTGCCATTTCTTTTGCTGTCTGTTCTGATACAGCCCCATACTCATTTAACGTATTTTCTTGCACATCTACTAATGTCATTTTCGCCTCATTTGAGTAGGTAATAAGCCCTTGTTTTATGACACTAGATGCTCCTGATACATTCACTAAACGCCCTGTAAGCAATCCACCTGTACAAGATTCTACTGTACTAAGTGTTGCTCCATGTTTTTTCAATAATTCTATGACATTTTGTTCTAATGTAACATCTTCTTTGTCTGTAAAAACAAATTCTCCAAAGCGATGATAAATTTCTTTTACAGCTGGCTGTACAAGAGCCATTGCTTCTTCTTTGGATTTTCCCTGTGCCGTTACACGAATATGAACTTCTCCTTCTTTTGCATAAGGAGCAATCGTTGGATTTGTTTGCTCTTTCATTAAATCCATTAATTGATTTTCTACATAACTTTCTCCAATGCCACTCATTTTCACCATAGAAGTATAGAAAACATTTGTTTGTAATTTCTTTAAATAAGGAATTATTTTCTCTTCCATCATAACGGTTAGTTCATTTGGTGGGCCTGGCATTAATATAATCTTACAATCCTTTGTCTCCACAATAATTCCTGGAGCTGTTCCATTCGAATTTTCAACAACTTTAGCTCCTTCTGGAACAAGTGTCTGTTTCCAGTTATTATCTGTAATTTTTTTAATTTTTCTATTGATAAAATAGCGTTTAATATGCTCTCTCACTTTTTCATCTTCTATCAGTTTAAGACCACAGACTTTTGCAACGGTTTCCTTTGTAATGTCATCCATTGTAGGTCCAAGTCCACCAGATAATAAAATAATATCAGCACGAGTCATCGCTGTTTTTATAGCATCAGACAAACGTTTTTCATTATCACCAACCGTTGTTTGATAATACACAGAGTACCCTAACATCGTACATTGTTCTGCTAAATAAGCTGCATTGGTATTCACAATATTTCCCATAAGAATTTCTGTTCCAACAGAAATCAATTCTACTATCATTTCGTTTCGCTTCCTTCCATCATAACTGCTTTATTCTTATACAAGTAGTCAATCAAAGAGACTACAGTAAGAATGAGTGCCACATAAGTAAATATTGTTGTTAATGTTACAAAAATTCCACCTAAATCTGCAATTAATAATAGCGTTAATATCATTTGTGATACAGTCTTAAATTTCCCCCAGTAACTTGCAGCAATTACAACGCCATTATCTGATGCCACAAGACGAAATCCACTAATAATAAATTCTCTTGCAATAATAATAATAACAATCCATCCTGGTAGCATTTTTAAATCAACAAAAGCGATCAGCGCAGAACATACAAGTAACTTATCTGCAAGTGGATCCATAAATTTTCCAAAATTTGTAATAAGATTCCATTTTCTTGCTAAATGACCATCTAAGTAATCTGTAAAACTTGCTGCTGCAAATAATGCTAACGCAATCCATTTCCCATATAGTATATCCTCTTTCATATAAAGACATACTAAAAAAAATGGAATCATTATCGTTCTTAAAACAGTTAATTTATTCGGTAAGTTCACGATATATCACCTCTCCAATTAAATCATATTCAGAGGCTCCTGTAATTGTAACATCTACAAAGTCACCAGAAATAATTTCTTCTTCTGATTTTACAAAAATACAACCATCTACTTTTGGCGCATCTTTATAAGTTCGACCTACATAAATATCATCTTCATACAAATAGCCTTCAATTAATACTTTTACTTGCTTTCCAATCATATCTTGATCGCATTCATAAGAAATTTCTTGTTGAAGAGTCATGATTTCATCTCTTCTTCTTTCTTTTTCTTCTTCTGGCACTTGATTTTCAAAGTTAGCTGCTGGTGTATCTTCTTCTTTGGAATATGTAAAGACACCGAGTCTATCAAATTCCATTTCGTCTACAAATGCAAGCATTCCTTCATGATCTTCTAATGTTTCTCCTGGGAATCCTGAAATCAATGTCGTACGAATTGCAATATCTGGCATAGCAGTACGAAGTTTTTGAACAACTTCTTTTAATTGTTCTGTACTTGTTCTTCTTCCCATTCTCTTTAAAATTGTGTCTTGTGAATGCTGAATTGGCATATCAATATAATGACATACCTTTGGCTCTGTTGCCATTGTTTCAATTAATTCATCTGTAATTTCTTCTGGATAACAATATAAAAGACGAATCCACTCAATTCCTTCTATTTCTGCAAGTTTATGAAGAAGTTCCGGTAATTTCTTTTCTCCATATAAATCTTTTCCATAAAGTGTTGTTTCCTGTGCTACTAAAACAAGTTCTTTTACGCCACGTTTCGCAAGATTTGTAGCTTCTTGTACTAATTTTTCCATCGGAACACTGCGGAATTTTCCACGAACGCTTGGAATAATACAATACGTACAATGTTTATCGCATCCTTCTGCAATTTTTAAGTATGCCATATAGCTACCAGTTGTCACAACTCGCTCTACTTTTGATGTATCTGGTAAATGATCAATGCTTTCAAAGATTTCTTCGTTATGTCCACCTAATGCTTCATCTACTGCTTCTACAATTTTATCAAAACTTGTTGTTCCAAGAATTGCATCTACTTCCGACATTTCTTTTCTAAATTCATCTTTATAACGTTCTGCTAAACATCCAGCTACTATAAGGGCTTTTAACTTACCTGTTTTCTTTAACTCAGACATTTCAAGAATTGTTTCGATACTCTCTGTTTTTGCATCGTTGATAAAGCAGCAAGTATTAATAACAATAACATCTGCATCTTGCTCATCATTTGTTATCTCATATCCCCTTTCTGATAATAGCCCAAGCATCACTTCACTATCTACAAGATTTTTGTCACATCCTAGGGAAATAAATAATAATTTCATAAACATCTCCTTTAATCTATTTTGTACTTTCTTTTTGCGGATTGCACACAATTATACATGAGCATTGCAATGGTCATTGGTCCAACTCCTCCAGGAACAGGTGTAATCGCACTTACTTTTGATTGTACGGCATCAAAGTCAACATCTCCACATAATTTATTATGCGCATCTCTATGGATTCCAACATCAATAATGACTGCTCCATCTTTTACATACGTTTCATCAAAAAACTTTGGTTTTCCAATTGCTGCAATTAAAATATCTGCTTGCTTTGTTATCTCTTTTAAATCTTTTGTTTTAGAATGACAAATCGTTACTGTTCCATTTTCTCTAAGAAGTAACAATGCCATCGGTTTTCCTACGATATTACTACGTCCTACTACAACACAATGTTTTCCTTCGATTTCAATCTGAGAACGCTTTAGTAATTCAATAATTCCAGCAGGTGTACAAGATAAAAAACCTTTATGTCCTGTTACTAATGCACCTACATTTTCATCATGAAAACCATCCACATCTTTTTTTGCAGAAATTGCCTGTGTAATTTTATTTTCATCCATATGTGCTGGAAGAGGCAATTGCACGAGAATTCCATCTACTTCTTGATCGTCATTTAATTCTTCAATGAGTTGTAATACTTCATCTTGTGTTGTTTCTTCTGGTAATTCATAGGTTTTTGAAAGAATTCCAATATACTCACAAGCCTTTATTTTATTTTTTACATAAACAGAAGATGCTACATCCGTTCCAACTTGAATGACTGCAAGACATACTGTTTTTTCTTCTTCTTTCAGTTTTAAGACAATCTCTTTACACTCCTCTTTTATCTTAGCTGAGATCACTTTTCCGTCGATTATGTTTGCCATAGTTCCCTTCCTTTCCAAACATTTCCTAGTAAGTAAGAGTTTCAATCTTCTTTCTATCATGGGAAGATTCTATTCCTATCTTACACTCCTTGCAAAAAAAAGGCAAGGATACAATCATATTTCTATCCCCACCTTTTTTATTTGGTTGAATATTCGTTGAATATCCGTTGAATCCTTTTAAGAAAGTCCTATAATTTTACCAGTTTCATCCACATCAATTTGTTCGGCAGCTGGTACTTTTGGAAGTCCCGGCATTGTCATAATCGCTCCTGTAATCGCCACAACAAATCCTGCTCCTGCCGAAACGTATGCTTCTCTAATATTGATCGTAAAGCCTTTTGGACGTCCGAGTTTTTTCGCATCATCTGAGAAAGAATACTGATTTTTTGCCATACAAACCGGAAAATGTGCCATATCAAGACTTTCTATTTTATCAATCGCTTTCGCCGCTGCTGGTGAATAGGTAACTCCATCTGCACCATAAATTTCTTTGGCAATCGTTTCAATTTTTTCTCGAATTGTCAACGTATCTTCGTATAATGGTTTAAAATGACTTTCTTTTGTTTCTAATGTGTGTAACACTGCTTTTGCAAGGTCTTCTCCACCTTCTCCACCTTTTTCCCATACTTTTGAAAGAGCAAAGTCACATCCTCTTTCTTTGCAAAATGCTTCTACATACTGTAACTCTCGTTCTGTATCTGTTAAAAATTGATTCAATGTTACAATGACTGGAACTCCATATTTTTGTAAATTTTCAATATGTTTTTCCAAATTTACAATTCCCTTTTCCAATGCTTCTACATGTTCCAAAGATAACTGTTCTTTTGCTACTCCACCATTATATTTTAATGCTTTTATCGTTGCCACAAGTACAACTGCATCTGGTTTGATTCCTGCTTTTTTACATTTAATATCAAAAAACTTCTCAGCTCCAAGATCGGCTCCAAATCCAGCTTCTGTTACTAAAATATCCGCCAGTTTTAATCCCATTTTTGTAGCTTGTACGCTGTTACAACCATGTGCAATATTAGCAAATGGTCCACCGTGTACAATGGCTGGCGTATGTTCTAATGTTTGGATTAAATTTGGTTTCATAGCATCTTTTAAAAGTGCTGCCATAGCACCAACTGCTTTTAAATCTTTCGCTGTAACAGGTTCTCCTGCATAATTATACGCAACTATGATATTTCCAAGTTTTTCCTTTAAATCTTTCATATCATTTGCTAAACAAAGAATTGCCATAATTTCTGACGCAACCGTAATCGTAAAGCCATCCTGTCTTACAACACCATCCATTTTATTTCCCATACCAATAATAATGTTGCGAAGGGCTCTATCATTCATATCTACACAGCGTTTCCAAACAATTTGTTTTGGATCAATTTGTAATGCATTGCCTTGTTGCAAATGATTATCAAGAATCGCTGCTAGAAGATTATTTGCTGATGTAATCGCATGAAAATCCCCTGTAAAATGTAAATTTAAGTCTTCCATTGGAACAACTTGTGAATAACCTCCACCTGCTGCTCCCCCCTTAATTCCAAAACATGGTCCTAGTGATGGTTCTCTAAGAGCAATTACTGCTTTTTTCCCTAAGCGACAAAGTGCTTGACCAAGTCCTACACTAATCGTCGTCTTTCCCTCTCCTGCTGGAGTTGGATTAATTGCTGTCACTAAAACAAGTTTTCCATCTTTTTTCTCTTCTAACTTACTCATGAATTCACTTGATAGTTTTGCTTTATACTTTCCATATAACTCCAAATCATCTTCTGCAATTCCTATTTGCTTTGCTACTTCTTTAATTGGAAGCATCTTTGACTCTTGGGCAATTTGAATATCTGTTTTCATCATTTCAACCAACCTTTCTTCCATGTGCATCTTAAAAACCCCGTTTTTATAATTTCTCCTTTGTGCGTTATTATAACAGAAAAATCCCTTCTTTGTCTATATATTATCATTCGTTTTACTTGCCATACAATCAAATCTATGATACTATTTATTTTGAATATCAAACTATCATAATTATGGATTCCTTTTATCGTTTCATGAGAATTTTATGAAACCTATTATTTTTATATCTATGGGAATCCTTTTATAAGGAGAATGGAACATATGATTATTGAACCAAAGATTCGTGATTTTATTTGTACGACTGCTCACCCTACTGGATGTGTGCAAAATGTGAAAAATCAAATTGAATATACAAAGAAACAAGGAAAAAAAGAAGGACCAAAGAACGTATTAATTATTGGATGTTCTACTGGTTATGGTCTTGCTTCTCGCATTGCCGCTACTTATACATTTGAAGCAGCTACTCTTGGCGTTATGTTTGAAAAACCTTCTAACGGAAGACGAACTGCAACAGCTGGCTATTATAACACAAAAGCATTTGAACAAGAGGCTAACAAAGATGGCTTTTATGCTAAGACAATCAATGGTGATGCTTTTTCAAAAGAAGTGAAAGAAGAAGTCATTGAAACAATTAAAAGAGATCTTGGCACAATCGATATGATTATTTATAGTCTAGCTGCTCCTAGAAGAAAAATGGATGATGGAACAACTTATGCTTCTGCTCTTAAAACGGTTGGAGAAACTTTTTCCAATAAATCATTAAATCTTCGCACCAATGAAGTGATTATGGCATCCATTGAACCTGCTACCGAAGAAGAAATTTCTTCTACAGTAAAAGTTATGGGTGGAGAAGATTGGAAAAACTGGATCGAGGCTCTTTATCATGCAAATGTTATGTCTGAACATGTGACAACCATTGCATACTCTTATATAGGTCCAGAACTTACATACCCTGTTTATTATGAAGGAACGATTGGAAATGCCAAAAAACACCTTTATGAAACTTCAAACCTTTTAAATACAATGTGGAAAGAAAAAGGATTAACGGCTTATGTTTCTGTAAATAAGGCTCTTGTAACCCAGTCTAGTGCTGCTATTCCAATTGTACCTCTCTATATTGCTCTCTTATATCGTGTCATGAAAGATCGTAACTTACATGAAGGATGTATTGAACAAATCAATCGTCTTTTCCATGAAAAATTAAATGGAGAGGCTATAGTAGATTCTGAAGGAAAAATTCGTTTAGATGACTTTGAGCTAAGACAAGATGTCCAAGATGAAATTAAAAAACGTTGGGAACTTGTCACGACTGAAAATGTAAAAGAATTATCTGATATTGATGGCTATTGGAAAGATTTTTATCAAATTTTTGGATTTGGTTTTGATGAGGTTGATTATTCACAGGATGTTGACCTAGAAATGTAAATGAACAATAGAAAAAGAGGCAGAACCCATAATGAAATATTTTTCGCTATGGGCTCTGCCTCTTTTTTCTTAATTTTATAATTATAGAGTAATTTGCTTATAATATCATATTTTGTTATAAATATTTAAGTTATAAATATTCGTCTATATACTGCTCAAGTTCTTCCATAGACATTGTTACTTTTCTTGGCTTTGTGCCTTCTTCTGGCCCTACAATACCAGCTTCTGATAATTGTTCCATAATTCTTGCAGCACGATTAAAACCAATTTTGAACATTCTTTGTAACATACCAATCGAAGCCTTTTCTTTTTCAATGATAAAGCGAGCTGCATCTAAGAAATATTCATCCCTATCAGAGTTAGAGGCGCTTCCATTTGCCATGGAATGACTAATTTTTTGTTCCATTTCTGATGTGTTATTACGAATTCCTGCTTCTTTTGCTTGTTCTTTTAAAAATTCTACTACATTCATAACTTCATCATCAGAAATAAAAGCACCTTGTACACGAACTGGTTTTTGATAACCAGCTGGATAAAAGAGCATATCTCCTTTTCCAAGCAGTTTCTCAGCTCCATTCATATCGAGAATAGTTCGGCTGTCTACACCTGATGATACCGAGAATGCAATTCTTGATGGAACATTGGCTTTAATAAGACCAGTAATGACATTTACAGATGGTCTTTGTGTTGCAATAACAAGATGGATTCCTGCTGCACGAGCAAGCTGAGAGAGACGAACGATTGCATCTTCCACTTCTCCCGGTGCAACCATCATAAGATCGGCTAACTCATCTACGATAATAACAATTTGTGGTAATTTTTGTAAATCACTATTTTCACTTATATCTTCTTGTGCCAATACTTCTTCTACTTTTTGATTATATCCTTTTAAGTTACGCACATTGACTTCTGCAAACTTTTTATAACGATCCGTCATTTCCATAACTGCCCAATTTAATGCACTCGATGCTTTCTTTGGATCGGTTACAACTGGAATTAACAAGTGTGGAATCCCATTATAGGTACTAAGTTCTACTACTTTTGGATCAATCATAATTAATTTTACATCACTTGGTTTTGCTTTATATAAAATACTCATAATTAAAGTATTAATACAAACGGACTTTCCAGAACCTGTTGCACCTGCAATGAGTAAGTGAGGCATTTTGGCAATGTCAGTTACAATTGTTTTTCCACCAATATCTTTTCCAACGGCAAAAGCAATATCAGATGGATATTTCTTAAATTCTTCATTTTCAATTAAATCACGAAATGTAACGATAGCATTTGTTTTATTCGGTACTTCTATACCAACTGCTGCTTTTCCTGGAATTGGTGCTTCAATACGAATATCCGCTGCTGCTAAATTCAGTTTAATATCATCTGCAAGTCCGACAATCTTACTTACCTTCACTCCTTGTTCTGGTTGTAGTTCATAACGAGTAACGGATGGCCCTTGACTCACATCTGTAATGGTTACTCCAACCCCAAAGTTTTCTAAAGTCTGTTGTAACTTCTCTGCTGTTGCCTGTAATTCTGCTCGATTATCTACATTTCTTCCACGATCTCCAGCCTTTAACAAATCGATTGGTGGAAAACAATATGGTTTCTTTGGCTGTTCCATGACTTCTTGTTTTGGCTGTATTTGTTTGGTCTGTCTATTAGAAATTTCTCTTTGTGGTTCTGTTTTTTTTGTTTCCACGAAACGAGACTGTTGTTCCCTTACTGGAACTGCTTTTGATACTGAATACCCTTCTTCATTTCTTGGCTCTACTTTTGGCTCAACTGAAAAAGAATCTTCGAAACTAGACTCAGTCATTTCTTCTGTTGTACGTACTTTTTGCGCTCGTTTTACAGGCATATCATCCATAAAAGAAGGTCTTGTTGTATTT
>JADIML010000104.1 GCA_017694765.1 Candidatus Scybalomonas excrementavium | reverse complement strand
TTAATGTCTTATCTCCTGACTTTTCGGTCTCTTGATTCATAAACCAACCATCAAATCCATACGTTCTTGCTACTTCAATTAATTTATCTGCTATTGGGAACTCACCATTTTCCTTTTGTAAAAAAGTATCGAGCCACTCTATCTTTCCTCCATGAGCATTTTGTGGAAAAAATATAGTTCCTAATACTTTTACTCCATTTTTATGGGCACTATCTGTCACATCTGGTGTTGGTGGTACAATAATACCTTCACCAGAAGAGCCTCCCCAATAAACAAGTTGATCGACATATTGCCAGTAGGAAAATGTATTACTTTCTACCTTGTTTAATCCACGTGGAGCATTTCCACTTGTGCTAGCATTCATAATGGAAATTGCCATTACTTTTGTATCCATGTTTTGTGTATTGTTTACTGGTTTCATCACCTCTTTTCCTGCACGTTTTGCAAGAGGAATACGACTTATATTGTATTGTAAATCGTTATCTGTTTTCGGATCCCACTGTAATAAATCTTCTGGAAACCAACAAGAGGACATTGGTTGATTACTCATACTTAATGTTTCTTTCTTATTCTCATCTGTAATCGTGTAAGTAACTGAATTTTTTGGTATTTCTCCCAATACATAGTGGGGCATACCAAATGTACTGCTTCCTACTCCTAATGCCATTGCTGTCATCAATGCTACTATTTGTTTTTTTCTCATGAATGTTTCCTATGAATATAAAAGAACGTGATATAAAACTCTTTTATCTCATAGTACCTCCCTTCTCCTAGTATTTTTATTGTTTCTTTTATTTCACCATAATTTTCCATAAATTCATAGGATATAAATTCTACTTTTTATGTACAAATTCTATTTTTTTCTTTTGAGCGCAGTTACATTTGGAGCAGTTATCATAAAAACTAGAACTATCATTAAAAAGGAGCTGCCACACAAATTATTTAGTGCGACAGCTCCATCATTTTTTCTTATACCTCTCCTATAGTTTTCTCCTTTTTAATTGTTCTCTTCCTTTCTACATTAACATTCTTTTCCACTGCTATTATTTTCTAATTCTTCTAATCGATAAGTATTATATCCTTCATAATAATAACTTGTATTCATATCTAAATTTTTATTTTTTTATCCCCCAACTTGCCCCCTTGAACATATAACCCAGAACTATAACTGGAAATAGTATGCAAGATATTATAACCCCTATATCGGTTGCTAAAAACACTTTATTAAATCCAATATTCCTATTCGTACATAAGACAACTTGTACAATTCCAATCACAGCCAATGCCACTGCACCATTCCTTACTCCTTCTTTGATAACCATCTGGTACATCTCCCTATTTGTAATTCCAATCTTATGCATAATCAAAAATTCATTCATTCGGCTTAAAATATTTGTAAATACCGTATTGAAATATGTAAGTATGCTGATTAATGCTAAAAGTATAATGAAGCAATAACGTATGACGATCTGATTCCAATCCGAATCGATATATTCCTGCATCTGCTGCTTTGCACTATGTAAAAAACAGCCATCAAACTCTGATATACGATTCAAACTTGACATAACAACTTCTTCTTTTCCACTTTCTACCCATATATTGATTACCTGCCGAGATAATCTGCCAGAAAATAATTTTGCAGTTTCTTCATCTACAATTAATAAATTTGGTCCCACATGATTTTCCGATAATACCATATCAGCTTTCGTATCAACTAATTTTACTGTAACATTTGTAACCCCGCTTTTCGAACCTGTGGCTATAAGCTGTTCACTGTATAAAGTAAAAGTATCCCCCACTTTCAAATTTAATGCTTGTGCCACTCCTTCTTCCATAATGGCAACATGTTCTTTTTTGTTTTCATCATAAGATGGCACTAACGCTTTTATATTATCTGTTGCTACAGGAATCATATTATATAAACACTGTTTTTTTCCATCAATCTTTTGTTCCATTTCTAACATCATTTCATAATATCCAACAGCTTCTTTATTTAACTTAGACTTTTCCTCACATAAAAATATACCCATATCATAATTCACTGCATAAGTTTGGATTTGCTTTACATTAGGATTCTTCCTCACTTCTTGCAATGCCTTATCCGATATAGAAGGTATCGTATTCTCTAACATACCTGACGATATATTTCCTATAGTTACCTGCAGATCTCCTGGTACATAAGTCTTGACATAAATAATACCACTATCACTCTTATTGTCCTGAATTCCTAATAAACTGATTAAAATTGCTGATAGAGATACTATCATTAATGCAAGAACTATTTTTCTTGTATTTTTCCTTTTATTCCTCATAACATCTACAGGCGCAATTGTTCTTAGCTGTAATACTGCTGTTACAATACTTGGAATAAGAACTAGAAAAAGCATAAGTATTGTGCTTCCTATACTATACAATGATAAATTGGATGAAACAAAATTACTTGCATCATAGTTATTAATGATTGGCTTCATGATTTCACTGTATACTATTTTATTTACCAGAAATCCAATTAGAATACCTGTGACAAACCCTATAAAAATAAGGACAAAAAATTCCATCCCGGTAATCTTTAACAAATCCTTTCCTTGAAATCCTATTTTTCTTAAATTTATAAAGTCTCTCTTTTTTGTAAAAAAACGGTTATAAAAAATATTATATACTACCATGACACAAACAAGCCATATAACAAAATTCATAGCTCTATTTTGATTTTTAAGATTTCCATTATCGTCAACAGCTTCTATAAGCATTGTGTTCTCTCTTACAACTACAGAATCCAAACTTTCTTCATCATATCCCAAATATAAATTCAACTTATCTACATTCTCTGAAATATTTTTTTCTTGAGTAAACCTAGCTACAACATTTACCACTCCATTATTCTCGTCTATAATAGAACTTGCAAGTTCTTCCGAAACATAACCCATCCTTCTATCTGCAAAACCAGTTACATTTTCAATTACTCCTACAATAGTAAGATTCAGCCCTGATACCTGAAACAACATATCACCTGTATCAGAATCTTCTGCTGTCAAATCAATATTAACCTGATCTCCTAACTTTAAATTGTATTTTTTCATATAATTTTCTGTAAATACAACTTCATTTTCTTTTTCTGCCCAATGACCACTTACTACCTGTTTCACATTTTTATCCGCAACCGTTGCACTTAAATCCCGAAAAACTTCATCAATATAAGCAAATGTAGTTTCATCATCTGCGTGTCCCAAATAAAAACTTTGCCCTGCTTCGGCTACAAAAGAACATTTTTTAATCTTTTTAAACTCACTTTCCAAAACACCATAATATGTAACATGTTGTTTTCCTTCTAGTGCTTCTGCATTCATTTTATTTGCTAATTGAAGATTCTGAAAGAGCTGGTTCCCTATTAAAAGAAATATCGTAATAAAACAAAGAAATAAGCTTGTAAGAATGGTATTTTTCTTATCTTTTAAAAGATATCCTTTCACTACTAATATAACTTTTTCTCTATTCATTTATTATTTCACCATCCTCCAGGCGTATTATACGATCTACATCCTTCACTAAACTTTCATTATGTGTAACAAAAACAATACTAGTTTTATATTTCTTTACCAAATTTTTCAATAATTCAATTACAATTCTTTCTGTTTTTGAATCAAGATTTCCCGTTGGCTCATCAGCCAATATAATCGATGGATGATTGACTAATGCTCTTGCTATGGAAACTCTTTGCTGCTGACCTCCAGATAATTGATCTGGATAGAATTTTTCATATCCCTCTATCTCAAGAATATACAAAAGCTCTTTTATATAGGCTTCATCCGATTTCAGTTGCGGAAGTTTTATATTATCTATTACCGTTAACGCAGACAAGAGTTCATATGCTTGAAAAACAAACCCAATTTTCTCTCTGCGGAGCATTGTTCTTTTTTCCTCCTTTAGATTGAGCATATTTTCACCATCAATGAAAACCTCTCCTTCTGTCGGGGTATCCAAACCAGCTAATATATTTAAAAGTGTTGACTTTCCTGATCCACTTCTTCCCAGAATAGCAATAAACTCTCCCTTTTTAACTGTCATATTAATATTGTTCAATGCCTGTAATGAGACACTTTTTTGATTATACACCTTTGAAACATTCTTTACCTCTAAGACTTCCATATTCAAACCCTCCATTTCCTTTACTTTTTTGATGTGCTTCTTCACTTTATCATTCTAAATTTCTAACCTCTCCATCTTCCAATAAATATATATTTTTTGCTGGTTTTATTAACTCTCTATCATGTGTAATTAAAGAGAGCTTGCTAAATATTTGTTTGACACCAATATTATAGAACTGTCTTTTTTTATATATTTTTATGTCGTTATTCCTTTTTTTAAGATTTGTTTGAAAAAAGAAGTTTTTTCAAAATATAAAAATCAGTTATTTTCTCAAAATACACCACTTCTTTTCACACTTTTTTTAAAAAATAATAACACTTTTCTATCTTTTTGTAAACATATAGAAATTTATATAATAACTTTTATATAAGTATATTACATCTCCAGATACCGTTTTTGATATAGCAGAAAAAATGTAATCTCATAGAAGAAAACAGTGCAAAATTAGATGTTTTGTCTTAATGGAAACAGATGCTATCCTGTTCATTTCGATCGGCTTTTGTGATAAGGTTTTTTGATATTATATTCGATTTCCAATAAAATACTTTGTGTAGTTACCTTATCTTTTCTACAATATACATTTCTCCTTCATCTTTTTTTAAATATAAAAGAAAAAAGAACATAAAAAAAACAAGTCCATCTGACTTGTTGTTCATAAAAATAATGCGGGAAAAGGGACTTGAACCCTCACTTCCTACGGAAACATGATCCTTAGTCATGCCTGTCTGCCAATTCCAGCATTCCCGCAAACACTATGTTGTTTTCAACAGTTAGAATATATCATAACTTATAATAAAATGCAAGCTTTTTTTCTTTTTTTATAAGCCATTTATGATAATGTCCTAGTATACCACAAATGAAAATGTCCCGGATGTGGTATACTATCCTTCTATGATACCAATGATTAGGAGGACACGATTATTAGAAAGGTAGATCTGACAATGAATGAATTGAAAAAATACGAAGTGATAAAAGCTCTCGCTGACCATCCTAACGGAAACAAAGAGCGAGCTGCTCTTACTCTTGGCTGTTCGAAACGCCATATCAACCGGATGCTTGCCGGTTACCACAAAGAGGGCAAGACCTTCTTTGTCCATGGCAATAGAGGACACAAGCCAGCCACTACGATCCCTGATGAAACTCGCAATACTGTTGTTGCACTTTACCTCAACAAATATTATAATGCTAACTTCCAGCATTTTACTGAACTTCTGGACGAACGGGAGGGCATTCACCTCTCTGCTTCTTCCTTTGAATGGGTTCCTGGACAGATCTGGCATCTGCATCTTGCGCTTGACACAAAAATCAAACAGTTAATTTACTAATTTTTACAAAAATCTTAATTGAGGGAAATTCCTGTGCTTTTTTAACACATCTTATTTTAAATTTATATTAGTATAATGCGTTATAATATAGGTAATGGGATGAAGTGCGAAACAAATATATAGATTTTGATTAAATTTCTGAAAAATTATAGACATAATTTAAATTATGTGTTATTATTAATTTAAATATAGTTATTGAAAGTTAATTTCGCGTTATGATATTTATGGTATTGACATTTTTAAATTAGAAAGGAGTAATTTGTATGAAGAGTATGAAGGTGAAGAGGAAATTACTTGCAATGATGTTAATGGCAATTGTTTGTGTGACAAACATAATTCCAATATCTGCTAGTAATGAAATTGTTACATTAGATGGTGTAGAAAATATAGCATTGGACAGAGCATTACGTTATGTTCCATGTTCAGGTGGTGGTAAACATACAATGTATGGAAGAGGTCCTTGTTATGGATATAATGGTCCAGCAAATGGTGATAATACATTATTGTTTAAAGGTGGACTTGTCACACAATGTAGTAAATGTCAACAGGTATTGGCTACAGAACAAAATCCATATTGGAAACCTTCTTATTTGGGTTGGTATACAATGGTTAGCGGAGTTTATACAGATATAGGAACAGGACTTCATCGAGTTTATGCAGATGACTGGACATACAATTCAAATTGGGTATCTGATAAATTTTTTAGAAGTTTTGAGTTTTTGGGGGCGATACCATGAAAATTATGAAAAAGATAATAAATAAAAAAATTATTTTTTTTATATTTGTAATATTGATTTTCTTTATTATTTTGTCTATATATTACATTTCTAAAAAACAAAATATTGAAATTGAAAATATACAAAATGTAATTGAAAATATTTTTACTAGTATTGATGATTCAGAATATTATGAGTTCAAGAATTTAGAAAATGAAACTTCACAAGTTATTGAAAATAATAAAATTGATAATTCAAAGGGAGAAGTAATTTTTCCAAATTGGTTTAATGAAAAATTTCAATCTCATATGACAGAAACATATTACAAAGAATTTTTAGGAATAGCTATTTATGAAATTCCAATATTGTCATATGTAAATAATAAAAGTTTATCGCTTAAAAATCTAACAATTGAAAAAAAAGAAAATTACTATATATTTAATGGTGAATTATTAATTAGTGACACTAAAGATAAAAATATTATCAAACTAGAAGGTACTGTACAGACAAGTAAGAAAGGATTAGTAAATTATTTAAGAATAAATAATTTATATAGAATTGTAAAAATTATAAAAACATAAGAAATGTGTGTAAAAATGTTATATACCATAATATTATAAATATAAAACAAGGGGCTGTCGCATCAACGATTCATAAATCGTAGGTGCGGCAGCCTCATCTCTTTCTTTTTTCTAAAAGACTTTTATCCAATCACACAAATTATGTTAGTCTTTATGAATTGCTCTTGTTGCTTGTTGCAACCACATTTTTTCTTCTTCATTTAAATAAGGAGAAAGTTTTTCATACACTTCTTTATGATATGCATTTAATAATGTAATATCTCTCTCAGTCATAATTGTAGGATCAATGGCATCTAAATCAATTGGAACCATTGTTAAATATTCAAATTCCATAAATTGACCATATTCATTTTTCTCTGCTTTTTTGCATACAATTAAGTTTTCTGTACGCACTCCATGACTTCCAGCGATATAAATTCCCGGCTCATTAGAAGTTACCATTCCTTCTTCAAATACACTATGATCTTGGCGTTCTTGTACCATTTTCCAGCGAATTCCATTTGGTCTTTCATGAACATTAGCAAGGAATCCAACCCCATGTCCTGTACCATGATCATAGTTTAATCCACGACTCCAAAATGGCTCTCTTGCTACGTAATCAAGTGTCAATCCACGACAACCATATAAAAATTTCACAGCTCCAAGTCGAAGCATACTCATAACAGTTAATGTAAAATGTTCTTTTTCTTCTTTCGTCAATTCTCCAACTGCAATGGTTCTTGTTACATCCGTTGTTCCCTCATAATACTGTCCGCCAGAATCTACCAGATACAAACCTTTTGCTTCAATTGGAACATTAGTTTCTTCTGTAGCAGAATAATGACACATAGCTGCATGAGGGCCATAGGCAGAAATGGTATGGAAACTAAGCCCTAAGTTCCCTTCTTGTTCAGAGCGAAGTTGATCCAGATACTTAGATACACTCATTTCATCCATTGGAATTTTTCCAATGTTTTCTTTTAGCCAACGAATAAATTTCACCATGGCTACCCCATCTTTTAAATGAGCTTTCTTCATATTTTCAACTTCTGTTGGATTTTTAATCGCTTTCTTTAAAACAGTTGGATTGATTTTATCAATCACATCATTAGAATGATCGATAGAACTATAAATTGCGTAGTTTGTACAACCTTTTTCCAATAAGATAGTTTCATTACGAAGTTCAGAAACCATTGTATAAATTTCTTCATATTCTTTTACAGTAACACCTTGCTCTTTTAAATAAGAAGATACTTCTTCATTGATGACTTCTGAATGAATATATAAGTAAAAATCTTGTTCTGTAATCATCGCATATGATAATACCATCGGGTTACAAGCGATATCATTACCACGAATATTTAATAACCATGCGATATCATCTAATGTTGTTAAAATATGAACACTCGCTCTCTCACGTTTCATATCTTCTCTTAGTTCTCTAATTTTATCTTTTGCTGATTTTCCTGCAAAACGCTCATCTAAGATCCAAACTGGTTTTTTTGAAATTTCTGGACGTTCTGTCCAAATTTGATCGATTAAATCTTCTTTACAAGTAATTGCCACTTCTTTTTCAGAAAGAAGTGCTTCTAATTCTTCTCCCATAGATGTGTTCATGACACGTCCATCAAATCCTAACACACCTTCTTGTGGCATTTTTTCTTTTAAATATTCTTCGATTGTAGGTACAC
>JADIML010000103.1 GCA_017694765.1 Candidatus Scybalomonas excrementavium | reverse complement strand
GTCTTGTAAATATAAATTAGCTGTAACTAAGAAGAAAATTAAAGATAAAACTAAAACGAGTGTATTCATAATAGCTGTATTTAAACCAGTATTATCTTTCATTTTCTTTTCCAATTTAGCAAGAGCTTCACTTCTTTCTTTCATTTCTTCTAAGCGAAGTTCTCCTACTCCAAATTGAATGCTTTCTTCAAGTCCATATAAACTATCTAATACGTGATTTCCAAGAGCTCCTGACGCATCTCTAAATTGTCTTCCAAGATTTCCACCTTGTCTTGTTGTAATCATTGGAAGTCCTACTCCCAAGATGATATAACTAATGAATGCCAAAATTCCTAATAAAACGTGATATCTTCCAATCCAAATGCTCATAATAAGGCTCATTCCAGTCGCAATCGCAACCGGAGAAATTGTATGTGCATAAAATACTTCTAAAAGTTCCACATCGGAAGTTAAAAGAGAAATAAGATTTCCTCTTTCTTTTCCCTCTAATTTTGCTGGGCATAAACGTCTTAATGCTTTAAATAAATGTTCTCGAATTAATGCCAATAAACGAAAGGCAATATAGTGGTTACTTGCCTGTTCTGCATAGCGCAAAATTCCGCGAAGAACACCTAATAAAACCATAAATATGATCATGGTCTTTACTGAAAATAATGTCTCATATCCGAGCAGATTAACAAGACTTAATCCTCCAAACACTGGGATAAAAGTAGAACATAAAAAGCCAGCGATTCCCATAATAATAGCGATAGTCATATATACCATTAATGGTTGAACCAATTTTGACATTTTACGAGCAATGTTCCAATTCTTTTTTATCATCCTACTTTTCCTCCTTTCCATACTGCTCTAATTCTTGTTGTTGCGTCCACATTTTTTCATATACACCATGCTTTTCTAATAACATTTCATGTGTACCTCTTTCTACTAACTGTCCTTTTTGCACAACAACAATTTCATCTGTTTTAACAACATTTGCTAAACGATGTGAAATTAAAATGACTGTTTTTTCTTTTGCCATTTTAATAATTAATTCCATAATGTCATTTTCACTCTCTACATCAATATTAGATGCAGCTTCATCAAAAATATAAATTGGAGTATCTCGTAAAATCGCTCTTGCAATCGCAAGTCTCTGTCTTTGTCCTCCTGAGAAATTGCTTCCTCTTTCTTTTAATTCTGTATCAAGACCATTTTCTTCTCTTAAGAAATCAGCCAATTTTACTTGTTCTAATACTTCCCATAATCTCTCATCTGTGGCATTTTTATTTCCTAAGAGAAGATTATAACGAACCGTTCCACGGAATAAATAACTGTTATGTCCTACAAACGTAATATGACGGTGAATTTCTTGTTGAGCAACTGTTCGTAATTCTTTATCACCAATCCATATATTACCTTCATATTGACGATGTTTTCCACAGAGTAAAGAAGCGATTGTACTCTTTCCTGAACCACTTGTCCCAACAAGAGCATAAAATTTTCCTTCTTCAAATTTCTGATTCACTTCTTTTAAAATTGTACGCTCTTTATCATATCCAAATTTTACATTTTCTAATCGAATAGATTCTGCACGCTCAATGGATTCCACTGCATCTTTGTCTTCTGGTATATCAAGAAAATCAAAGATTTTGTCACTGGCTGCCATACCATTCATAGCAATATGGAAGAAAGAACCTAATGTTCTCATTGGAATAAAAAACTCTGCGGAAAGTAAAATAATAGCAATCATTCCCATAATAGAAATGTTCCCTTTTTGGAATTCTAACACTGCTACTAAAATACCAAGAGCCGCCCCTCCAAATGCAACTAAGTCCATGATCGTAATCGAATTTAATTGCATTGTTAAAACACGCATTGTAACTTTACGAAAATGCTCTGCTTCCTGTTTCATTTCCTTTTGTTTTCTTTCATCTGCTTGATAAATTTTTAAAGTTGTCATACCTTGCAGATTTTCTAAGAAACTATCTCCAAGACTTGTGTACTGTCCCCAGTATTTTGCCAATAATCGTTTTGCAAACTTTTGAACAGCTACAATAGAAGCTGGAATTAATGGCACACAAATCAATAAGATAACTGCAACTTTAATATGTATAAATGCTACAATAATAAATAATGTAATTGGCGCTAACATACTATAAAAGAACTGTGGTAAATAAGAGCCAAAGTAGATTTCTAATTGCTCTACTCCTTCTACTGTAATCTGTACAATTTCAGAAGTGGCTCTTTTTTCTTGATATGACATACCTAGTTTCAATAATTTTCGATAAATCTTATCCCTCAAAATCTGCTTCACTTCTTTTCCAGCTAAGAAACTCATTCTCATTACCTTCTTACTTAAAATGAAGCGAATACTCACACAAATAATTGTAGTTCCAACGATGAGAAGCAATTGTTCCTTTCCAATTGTTCTTTCATACATCTTGCTTAAACCAATGCTCCATGCAAATACCATAATAATATTACAAAGTAACATAAGCCATTGGAAAAAGACTTGTATCATGACAAATCGTTTTGAATTTGGAACTTCTTCCATCAATCTTTTTTTAATCATACTATCCTCCTGTCTAATTCGGTATGCAAATATTCTTCCCTAAGACAATATTTTGTCTTTATTTCATACCTATAAAAAGTTAGCATAGACTAACTTTTAATGTCAAGCATCTTTTTTCTCAATTAAAAAAATCCTAAAAAATAAGACTTTCCATCATACTGAAAAGTCTTATTTTATAATG